>JBQTHS010000001.1:0-16807 GCA_052389635.1 Bacteroidota bacterium
TCCAGAATAATAAGGATTGGATATGCACTCATTGGGGCTTTTTGTTTACGATCTTATATTTCATTGGTTGATTGTTTCTGAATTGCAACAGTTGCAATGCCGGCAATGCACAGGCGACCGGATTTTAGAGGTGGATAAAGTGTAAAAGGGGTTAGTATTTTTAAAATAGTAAAAATACTGAAAATCTAAAGTAATATTACTCAGTTAAATTACCAAGCATTTTTACGAGTATTTTTTTTGACTTTGAAGGAGGGGGGCTGGCTGTTAAAAACGGCGATTTCAGGCGATTATTTAATTAATCGCCTGAAAAATTTGCATGATGATGCCGTTTCTTTACTTTGAACCACAGTAAATCAACTGCATGAAAAGAGAACTGACATCCTGGTTCAGCCCTTCGCTGAACAAAGAAATGCCCATTGCCAGCTATGGTGATTACGGATTTGCCTTATTGCTTGTGCCGACTGCCGCGGCAGATTACCTGGAATATGAAAGATTTCAATTGATGGACCATATCGCCCCTTTTATTGAAGGTGGCAAGGTGAAGGTTTTCTCCATTGACAGTATCAACAACGATAGCTGGCTGAACAATGAAATGGACCCACGGCACAAGTCCGTCCGCCACCAGCAGTGGAACAGTTATGTGTTTAACGAAGTGGTGCCTTTTATCCGCAACAGCACCAGCGCCGATACACCCATCATCACCTGCGGGGCTTCTTTCGGGGCATTGCACAGCATGAACCTTTTTCTGAAACGGCCTGATATTATTAATGGAGTGATAGCCATGAGCGGTGTATACGACCTGTCAGAATACACCAAGGGTTATTTTGACGATGATGTTTATTTTAACAGCCCCTTTCATTTTATGAGTAACCTCACCGATCACAATATACTGGAGCAGATCAGGCAAAGTAAACACATCCATATCCTTACCGGCAGCGGTTCGTACGAAGACCCTTCCGCCAGCGGTAAGTTTGCTAAAACCCTCTACGACAAGGGCATCTGGTACGAACTGGATGTGTGGGGGCAAGAGTGGCCCCATGACTGGAACACCTGGCGGGCCATGCTGCCGCATTATCTTGGGGCGAAATTTTAACTGTGTAATCTTTTTGGACAGGGCATCTGTTTCATAGTCAAATACCGGCTATGAGAAAGATGATTCTCTGTTTCATGATTCTCCCTCTTCTTACTAAGGCACAGTCGCCTGAATCCCTGAATGCTTTCCATAAAAGCATACCCGCTGACCTGGGCAAGCCCGTAAGATTCCCGGAACAATGCAGACCGGATCACAGCATAGAATATATTGCAGACTATAACGTCAAGAGCCGGATCCATATCATTTCATCTGACTCAGCCTACCGGAAAATATTCTGGCATTACAGGTTCACCAAAGATTCGATAAAGCATTACAATCTTAAAAAAGACTCCTGGAATTATAAATGGATGATGGAGCACCTGTCGGACTCACTGCCGGTCATTGATTTTAATAAACAGGAACTGGTCATGTATTCAGCCTGTGGTCAATGCCTGGCATTTTGTGACCATGAAGAGGGGAGCGAATCCTGCCACCGGAATGCCTGTAACTTCATGTATGCATGGTTTGTGAGGGACAAAAAATACAATGTTTTGAATGAAACAGGTGAACGAAGGAATTTTCTGGATGCCCTGTACGGGTACAAACCGGATAGTTCAGCGAAACCTGTTTCGCTTCCATTTGCCCACCATACGGACTTTCATAAATATTTTGAAGTGGGACGAAAATCATCTTACCTCCTCCAACTCAGCGACTCAGTTTACCGGGGTGTGTTTGCCTGGTACATTGAAAGAAGTGACAGGGAAATGCCGGTGATTGATTTCAGCAGGCAGGAATTATGGGTACGCATTGTATGTCATCAATGCCTGATGTTCTTTGCTGATCCAGCAGGGGGTTGGAATAACAGATCCTGCCACCGGAATGTCTGCCGGTACAGCTACGCCTGGTACCTGCAGGATAAGAGATCAATCCGGGATTAGTTTTTGAAGCCGGGCAATAAAATCTTTTCTGTCTGTCATTTTTGCCCCGCAACTTTCAAGATATTCAGTATAGACCTGGCAGTCTATCAGTTCAATGCCCTCCTGCTTTAATAGCTGAACATATCTCACCAAGGCAAAACGGGAAGCATTGCTCACTTTACTGAACATACTTTCTCCAAAAAACACTTTACCTAACCTGATGCCGTATAAACCGCCAGCAAGTTTTCCATTCTGCCACACTTCAGCGCTATGCGCATGGCCCAATTCATGTAACCGGCAATAAGCTTTTTCCACTTCAGCCGTTATCCAGGTCCCCTGTTGCCCGGGTCTCCTTATTGCTTTACAATGATGGATCACTGCAGCAAAGTCTTTATTGACCGTGAAGTCAAACTGATCTTTCTTCAGTAACTGCTTAACCGCCCTGCTGATCTTTAATTTACCCGGGAACAACACAAACCTTGGATGCGGGCACCACCATAAAATGGTATCACCTTCATACCAGGGAAAGATGCCACTGCGGTATGCCAGCAGTAATCTTTCAGGTGATAAGTCGCCGCCCATGGCCAGCAGGCCATCCGGTTCGGCCAGATGAACAGGAGGAAAATACAGTTCTTTATCAAGTGCAAAAATGGGCATGGCCGGCCTGTTTATCCGGCAATAACTTCCACCGTAGCATTAATGCCCCTGTCGGTGATGGCATCACATTGTGGTTTCAGTTCTTCATAACTGCCGTTTTGTACAGCATATTTCCCACGGAAATGAATTATATAGGCGCATTGCTCTGCCTGCTCTTCAGAATGGCCGCACACTTCCATGAGTGTTTCAATCACCCACTCAAATGTATTGACCTCATCATTCCACACAACCAAATGGCAGGGGTCTTCGGTGCTGGTCAGCAAGGCAGTCTCTTCGATGCTTTCTGGGTTAATATGTGGATTGATTCCTTTCACAGGCCCAAAAATACATCATTGTTTTTATACCTTTAAGCAAACTGATATTTATGCAAAGAGTGATTGGCCTCGGGGGGCCATTTATCAAAGCCAATAACCCCAAAGCGATGGCAGACTGGTATGAAAAACATCTTGGTATTGATTTTAAGGGCAATGTTTATACCGACTGGCAGCTTGCAGATAAGGAAGGTAAAACGATACCCGGCTACAATGTGTTTTCTTTTTTCAAAAAGGATTCGGACTATTTCAGCCCCAGCAGCAAAGAGGTGATGATCAATTTTATTGTTCATGATCTGTTTGGGTTGTTAGAGGTATTAAAAAGCGAGGGAGTAACCATTACAGGCGAGCCAATGGATGAAGAATATGGAAAGTTCGGCTGGATCATTGACCCTGAAGGGAATAAAATTGAGTTGTGGGAGCCGCCGGGATAAGCAAAAAAAATTTGCTCAAAAACCTCACACTCTTATCTTTGCACTCCCAAAAAGTGATTGCTTCACTTTATTTGCAAGGGAGTTTAGCTCAGCTGGTTCAGAGCATCTGCCTTACAAGCAGAGGGTCGGCGGTTCGATCCCGTCAACTCCCACAAAGTCCCGCTTCCCGCGGGATTTTCCATTTATGGCAATCACATATTGCGAATTTGTTCAGGGCAAAGGCAAGGGAAGCGTTCACCAGCATTATCATGATGTTGAGTATGGCTTTCCCATTGATGATGATAAGCTGCTCTTTGCCCGCTTCGTACTGGAAATAAACCAGGCTGGGCTGAGTTGGGAAACCATCCTTAAAAAAAAGGATAATTTCTTCAGGGCCTTTGATGGATTCGATATTGACAAAGTGGCCCGCTATGCTGAAAAGAAGAAAGAGAAACTGATGCTGGATGCAGGCATTATCCGCAACCGGCTGAAGATAGATGCGGCGGTGCATAATGCAAAATGCATCCAGCTCATCCGGAAGGAATCTGGTTCATTTAAAAAATGGCTGGACAATCATCACCCAAAAACAAAAGATGAGTGGGTGAAGCTTTTTAAGCAGACTTTCCGGTTTACCGGTGGTGAGATCGTGAATGAATTCCTGATGAGCACCGGTTACTTGCCTGGTGCACATACAGAGGATTGCCCGGTGTTTAAGAAAGTGTTGAGACGGAGTCCTATGTGGATTAGAGGCTAGTGGCGAGTGGCGAGTGGGGAGTGGGGAGTGGGGAATCAATTCGGGTTTACTTCCGGCAGACGGTAATGCTGTCCATCCAGTACAAATAACTCATCAATCTCAAAAGTCCAGAATTTGAACAGCGGAGATTTCTTCAGTAATTTCTCTGCTTCTTTCTTATCTTCTGCATTCAGGGTGATCCAGGCCCGTTGGGTTTCCATGCTTACGGCGTAATGGTCAATGATACCTTTGTTGATAAGGAAATTGATATAGGTACGGTGCGGGGGCACCAGTTCCATGAATTCATCACTCATTTCAAACTGTATCGTCACCTGGTATTTGGGCATTGCTCCTTAATTGACAAGTTAAAACTAAGAAAGTTGCACCGCCGGCGAACAAATGTTGAAAAGACTTATTTTTACTTCGGGCCATATAGTTCAGGAACGTTAGCTCAGCTGGTTTAGAGCATTACTTTGACAGAGTAGGGGTCACTGGTTCGAATCCAGTACGTTCCACTTGCCCTCCGTAGCTTCAGCGAAGGAGGATTTTTCTTTTTCAGACTTTTATTAATTCTCTACAATCGTAAAGTTCAGCCCGAAGATCGTTCCGTTCTGTGCTGTATTGATCTTTCCCTCACCACCCCTTGTTCCTGTGGCATTCACCTGTGAGTCTTTGAAAATCTTTGCCAGATTATTCAATACACCACGGCTCTGGCTGTTCGTATCATTGTTCGTGGTGAGAATTTCTTCGAGGTCAAGCGGATCGCCTGAAAGAAACACTTTGAATATCTCTTCGCCGAGCGGGGGGCCGATCGTAATGGACAGGTCCTTGAAGAAAAGCGAATCCCCCTTATTCACAAAACACTGGTCGTAGCGGATCGGGGCCGGGTTTTCGTTAATGTCTTTGAGTCCCTTATTTGGGATGATGGGGTTGATCTTGCCGTCAGGCTGGATGTCCACTATATTCACATAAAATTTCTTTAGTCCCGTATTAATTATTTTCAGGTAAACCGTATCGCCCACTTTAAGTTCCAGCCGGCCGAATTGGGTGCGGCTTTTTAATTTTGCATAATCAACATTCTCTTTCTCATCAAGGAAAACCAGTTCCACCCTGGCTGAAAGGCCCTTTTCCGTGAATTTCAGGTTTTGCAGGTAGCGGAAACGGTCATATTTTTTCAGTTCATCTTTTAAAGTCTGGGCGTTGCTGATATCTATCTCATCCGTAAAAACGGTACCCGTATTTGCATAGCGCAATGCATGACCGGTGCCGGTTTCAGATTTGCCGATATACAGTTCGCATTTGGGGTTGATCTCCACGAGCTGGAAATCCTTTAATATCTCCCTTACAGATTTATTTTCCACGGCTCCCAAAGAGTCAAGTCCCAATTTAATCGTGTTATTGCCATAAACCGTTTCTGTGATAAAGGCCCAGGGCATTTTTTTGACCAGCCCATCGTCTTTAGTATCGAGTTTAACGGTTGAAGTAAAATTAGTGGCTGATATCACTTTTCCCTTTGCCAGCGGATCTTTGCCGGCAGGGTCAGTTGTACCTGCCGGGTAAAAACTGACTACCGATCCTATCGTTGCGCCTGAAACTGTTCCGGCTTTCAATACGATATTGATATTATTGCTCCCTTCTGCATTAATAGTAACATAAGGCAGCTGCCGCAGGTATTTACCACCAAACAGTTCCCGGTCAATGCCATCACCTTCCAGCACTGGTTTTTGCTTGGGGGCTTTCTCCCGCATCACTTCTTCGATCCGGGCAAACAAGGTCCGGTAAGTGATCTTTCCTTCCAGTGAAGTAATGGCCTTGCTGAATGCATAAGAAAGTGAGCCAACAGATCTGTTCTGGTCGTCCAGGCATTCATAATTCAGCTCCTGTGCCTGTGCGCCAGAAATGACCACATAAGTGGCTGCATTGGTGCTCAGTTTGGTTCTTGTGTTCTCTTTGAACACACCGGCTGCATCTTTTGCGGGTAGTTTTTTCTTCGCAAAATTATCACTCACCATCGGGCTGTTGTTTCCCCTTGCCAAAGCAACACCGCCCCTTGTGCCGCTGCCGGAATGACAGGCATCAATGCTGACCAGCACATCGCCATTCTTGCCGAGTTTGTTGCGCAGTTGTGTGACTATTTCACCAAATGCATCATCCCTGAAATAACCGGCCGCCACTTTGTTATAAATACTTTTATCTATCGAATAAGTTGCACCATAAGGAACAATCGCTTCATCGAGGCCGTCCATTTCTTCGCTTAGATTATCATCTTCTAATTGCTGGCCGTGAGATGAGATATGAATGACCACCACATCGCCGGGGCCGGAGCTCTTTACCAGGTCGTCCAGCGCTTTTTCTATCCCCGCCCTGGTGGCCATTTCATCAGTCAGTGTTTTAATATTGGCTGCAGGGAAGTCTTGCTTTTCAAGGGCAGTTTGTATCAGCGGTACATCATTCAGCGCATTAATAGGAGGCCAGCCATTCTTTTCATAGTCATAGTTGCCAATCGCAATGATCAATGCCCTTTTGGTCTGCGCAAAACAGCCAAAAGAAACAATCAGCAAAAAAGCGGTGGTTATCAGGGTCTTCTTCATTTTTTTCAGTTTAAGCAAGTTGATGGTTATAATCATGTAGTAAATATACAGCGACCCGGGTTCTGTGTGCATACCCGGAGGCGGGTATAAATTACTGCATTAACAATTGAGAAACAAATGCTGGATGCTGATAGCCTGGCTTTCGTTGCCTTTTCCGGATCATTCAGTTGAATATGATGTTCTCCCATGCGGATACCGGGTGCAGGGTAGTTCTGCCAGATGCCAATAGCTTATCTTTAAAGTCCGTCAGTATTATGAAACATCTTCTTCTCATATTTACCTGCTGGCGGTTTATTCCTGTACAAAAAGCCGGCGCCCAGCAATCAGGGCAATATAGTGATACTGCAGTTTACCGGATTTACCTGGAGCAGGTGCTTTCGCTTTATGCGTCGAGGGGTCTTTCCACTGAGGAAAGGGAGCTGGTTATGGCCCCGCTCATGGCCCAGGTCAGTGAAATTTTTTCTGATGAAAAACTCGCTGCTCAACTAGGCAAGTTGTATCCTTCGGGCAGGGGCATTGGTATTATTTTTTATTTTTTTCAGAATGATACTTTGCGCCGGATGTTTTTGGAGCCGGGCCTTATCAAAGAGAAATCATACATACCGGTAAAGAAAGAGGAATTGCTGCAGCTCAGCGCTGATTTTAACCATTTGCTGGGGTTGTATTCAATTGCTGAAAAACGTATGCCGGTAAAAAGGGGGGCGATAATAAATCCACCTCCTGCATCAAAAGGGCTTACTTACGGAGGGTTGATTAAAAAGGCAACAGCCCTTTTGTTACCCGAATCATTCAGCAGCTCTTACAGCCACCTGATCATTGTTCCTGCACTCAATATCGGTACCCTGCCCTTTCACCTGCTGGAGCCTTACGGAGACACAAGCACCCTGATTGAAAAATGCAGTTTCTCGGTGGCGCCGGGATTGTTTGATTTGTTTGGAGGGCGGGAAAAAATGCTGCGAACATTTTATAAATGGGAAGGAGCAATTGAAAAACCATTTGATGAAAACAGCATTTTTAACGGGCTTGACTCTGCATATTTTACGCTGGAGAACCCGGTATTCGTCAGCAACCCTGCATACCCCACCGATACCGATTTCTTTTTTCCCGACCTGCCCGGGGCGAAAAAAGAGATCAGCAACGCTATACCTTTTGCAAAAAAATATAAACTCTTTGAAGGAACTGCTGCTGTTAAGGACAGTGTGTTGAAATACCTTGGCGGGGCAGATGTGGCTTATTTCGCCACGCATGGCATTGCTGATGCAGCCGAGCCGTTGAAAAAAAGTTTTTTAGTCCTGAGCGGCAGTGACCCTTTCCTTACCGCACAAAACATCCAGGATGTACGTACACAATACAAACAGTTCCCGGAGTTGGTGATCCTGTCTGCCTGCCAGACAGGCCTTGGTAAATCAATGGAGGCAGGTGTTACGGGTTTGGCGAGGTCATTTATGCTGGCTGGTGCCAACCATGTTATTATGAGCTTGTGGAGTGTAGATGATGCGGCGACTGCTTACCTGATGAACCGTTTTTTATTTCATTTGCAAAAACCTTCCCGTTTTATGCCAGCAGAGCCGTTGCGGCAGGCAATGCTGGATACAAAGAAAAAATTTCCCAAGCCATCACAGTGGGCCAGTTTTTCGTTATTTGGGATTGATTATTGAATCAGATCGTCCACTCCACGATCTCATTGGCCCATTCCTTTCTGTACGGGGTGCTGATGCGGATATAGTTATCGGTGTAGCCTTCCATCACCCCATTCTTGTTATGGTCTTCAAACAGCACTTTTCTCGTCTGCCCCACGTGCCGGCCGATAAAGTACTGCATTTTCATGTAAGAAAGGTTGCGAAGGGTTTTGTTGCGTTCATGCCGCACATTCATAGGTACAACCGGTTTCAGTGACAAGGCATGGGTATTCTCTCTTTCAGAGTAAGTAAAGACATGCAGGTAAGAAATATCGAGTGAATGCAGGAAATCAAAGGTTTCTTTAAACTCTTCTTCTGTTTCCCCCGGAAAACCCACGATCACATCCACACCGATAGCGCAATGCGGCATCAGGGTTTTGATCAGTTTCACCCTTTCGGCATACAGCTCTCTTTTATATCTGCGGCGCATGGCCCCAAGGATTTTATTGCTGCCGCTTTGCAGCGGGATATGAAAATGCGGCATGAACTTATCGCTGTTGGCCACAAAATGGATGATCTCATTGGTCAGCTTGTTGGGTTCTATGGAGGAGATGCGGTAACGCTGAATGCCACTTACCTCTTCCAGCTTTTTGATCAGTGAAAAGAAATTTTCTCCTTTCAGGTTCTCAAAGTCTCCCCCCGCGGGGGATTTAGGGGGGCGAAAATCACCAAGGTTCACCCCAGTCAATACAATCTCTTTCACACCGCTGGCAGCTAGTTCTTCCGCATTTTTCACAACATTAGGGATGGTATCGCTTCTGCTTTTCCCCCTTGCCATCGGGATGGTGCAGAAAGAGCAATTATATTCACAACCGTCCTGTACTTTTAAAAAAGTTCTTGTCCGGTCATTCACCGACCAGGAAGAATGAAAGTCAGACACTTCTTCAATATCACAACTGCATATTTTAGCGGAGTCGCCTTTGGCCAGTTCACGGATATGTTGGGCGATGTTAAATTTTTCAGCTGCGCCCAATACCAGATCAACTCCGGGAATTTCGGAAATCTCTTTTGGTTTCAGTTGTGCATAGCAGCCGGTGATCACCACCAGGCTTTCCGGAGCTTTTCGCTGAATACGCCGTACAATCTGGCGGCATTCTTTGTCGGCATTTTCCGTTACCGAACAGGTATTGATGACATACACATCGGCCATGTCGTCAAACTCTTTTTTCTCAAAGCCCTCATTTTCCAGGATGCGGGAAAGCGAAGAAGTTTCTGAGTAATTGAGCTTGCAACCGAGAGTATGAAATGCCACTGTTCTGGATGCTGCCATAAGGCGGCAAAGATAATACAAGCACATGGATGACACGGATCAAACCGATTTTCACCGATAAAGGGTTACATCAATAAACCCGAATTCTGCGAAGCAGAATCAATCCCTTGTTATCCGTCAATTCCGTGTCATCCATGTGCTATGCTTAATACATGACAATCATGTATTTTTATCCAAATATCTGGGATTGAATAAAAAATGGCTTCCATACATTTTGATGGCACTGATGGTGATTGCAATCATTTTAATTAAGCAATGCAAAAACAGCAGCGAACCTGCCCCCAAACCAAAAGTCACCAATAATAACCGCCCCAAAGACCCCGCCAGCAACCCCACCAACCGGGACAGAGGCTTCGACCGCCGCAGTTCTTACCTTGAATACAGCAACCATGCCAGCTGCCGGATGCAATGCCGTAAAATTTCAAAAACGGAAGTAGAGGAGATAATGCTGGAAGGGAAAATTAATTACAATAAAAGCGACCTGAAGAATGCAAGATGCCCCCGCTATGCTGTGGAGGGAGTTACCAGAGACGATCAGCGGGTAAGAGTAGTATTTGCCCAATGCAATGATAAAACAGTGGTGGTAACGGTGATTGACCTGGAAACTGATTTCGAATGCCATTGCCCCGGCGATGATGACAAATATAAAAATCGTAACTGATGAAGGTAATACTGAAGCCCTTAAAAGCGATATACAGTATCTATGCCTTTATCAGCTTTGTGGCAGTTATGCTGCTGATCTTTCCTTTTTCACTCATTACCGGGTTTTTCGGACGCATCAAAGGCGGCAACATGATGATGCGCCTCTGTATGCTCTGGGCTGATCTGTGGTTTCCCCTGATATTTATCCGGCACAGGAAAATATATGAGACGCCGCATGACAAAAGCCGGCCGTATATTTTTGTCAGCAATCATATTTCCTACCTCGATGCAGCCATTATACCCAAGGCATACCGCCAGCGGATACGTCCGTTAGGTAAAGTGGAAATGAGTAAAGTGCCGTTATTCGGCTTTATCTACCGCAATGCGATTGTAGCGGTGGACCGCAGCAGCGGCGCCAACCGTGCCAACAGTGTAAGGGTATTAAAGTCACTGATCAATAAAGGTATCTCTGTAATGGTTTTCCCGGAAGGAACTTTTAATATGGGTGCCACTCCGCTGAAAGAATTTTATGACGGGGCTTTCCGTGTTGCCATCGAAACACAAACACCGGTGAAGCCGGTTTTGTTCCTGGATGCTTACAGAAGGATGCCGTATGAAAGTGTATTCCTGATGACTCCCGGCCGCAGCCGTATTGTTTACCTAGATGAAATAACTGTGAATGACTATACACTGGCAGATGTTGCCCGGCTGAAAGTTGAAGTGTATGCTCTTATGGAAAAGAAACTGATTGAGTATAATGCGGCGTGGAGAAAAGGTTGAGTCTTTCTGCCTAACTTGGACATTGAAAATTGAATATTTTCCTTTGTACGCCGAAGTCATCATACCATCAGCCCTTCCCAAAAACTACACATGGTCGGTCCCTGAACATTTAACTGAATCAGTGAAACCCGGCTGCCGAGTGGAAGTGAACCTGGGTAAGAGCAAGAAATATGCAGGAGTGGTAAAAAGATTATTTGAGAACAAGCCGGAATTTATTGAAGCAAAGGATATACTGAATTTGCTTGACACAGAACCAGTCGTATATCAGGAACAACTGCAATTCTGGGAGTGGATGGCTTCTTATTATATGTGCAGTGAAGGAGAGGTGATGGCCGCGGCTTTACCTGCACACTTTAAATTGTCCAGCGAAACGATATTAGTGTATAATGAAGAGTACGGCGATGATTTTTCTGCTCTCGACCATGATGAGTACATTGTTGGCGAGGCCCTGCTGATTAAAAAGGAACTGAACCTGTCAGAAGTACAACAAATATTGGATTCGTCTCATGTTTATCCTGTCATTAACCGGCTTATCAATAAAAAAGTCTGCTTTGTATGGGAAGCATTAAAGCAAACCTATACCCCCAAAAAGGAAACCTACGTACTGCTGAACCCGGAATATGACAATGAAGTGAAATTATCTGTACTGCTGAACAACTGGACAAAGGCCCCGAAACAGATGGAATTGCTGCTCAGTTATCTGCATTTGATAAAGACAGAAGGAGAGGTGACCAAATCATCGCTGCTGAAAAAGTCAGGTGCGACAGACGCACAACTAAAAGGATTGGTGGATAAGCAAATACTGCGGACAGAAAAACGCATCATTGACCGCATAAAATACCTGCCAAAGAATGTAAACATTGATTTTGAACTGACCGGGGGACAACAAAAATCTTTTGAACAGGTAAAAGAACAGTTGCAAAGCAAAGCCGTTTGCTTACTGCACGGTGTTACTTCCAGCGGCAAAACAAACATCTACATCCGCCTGATCGAAGAATACATCAGCGAGGGTAAGCAGGTATTGTATATGCTCCCGGAGATTGCACTAACCTCACAGGTAATACGGAGGTTGCAAAAACATTTCGGTGGTTATATCGGCATCTATCATTCCAAGTTTTCGCAGAATGAAAGAGTGGAGATATGGAACAAAGTGAAAACGGGGGAACTGCGGGTGATATTGGGGGCAAGGTCTTCGGTCTTTCTGCCGTATCAGAACCTGGGCCTGGTCATCTGTGATGAGGAGCATGATACATCTTACAAACAACAGGAACCGGCACCAAGATATAACGGGAGAGATGCAGCTATCTATTTTGCTTCGCTTTTTGGCGCAAAGACCTTATTGGGCAGTGGTACACCTTCGGTGGAAAGTTATTATAATGCAACCACCGGTAAATATGGGTTGACAGAGTTGCTGCAACGCTACGGCGATCTGAAGCTACCGCCCATTGAAATGATTGACACCCGGACGCTTCGCCAGGCTCAGCATGACAAAGCTGCAAAGGCTCAGCACGGGAAAGTAATGCTGTCGCCACAGTTGGCGCAAGCCATGAATGAAGTACTGGCCAGGGGCAAACAGGTAATATTATTCCAGAACCGCCGGGGCTATGCACCTTACCAGGTATGCAGTGTCTGCGGCTGGATACCTCAATGCAAATATTGCGATGTATCGCTGACCTATCACAAACTGACAAACAAATTGGTTTGCCACTACTGTGGCACCACCTATCCGCCGGTGCACAGCTGCGCCGCCTGCGGAAGCGACAAGTTTGTGCAGCGAAATTTCGGCACAGAAAAAATTGAAGAACAACTGCAGGAAACCTTTTCCGATGCCAAAGTGGCCCGCATGGATATTGATACCGTAAAAGGTAAGAATGCACATGATGTGCTCATCCAGCAGTTTGAACAAAAACGCATTGATATTTTAGTCGGTACACAAATGGTGGTAAAGGGCCTCGACTTTGACAATGTTGACCTTGTTGGCATCTTGGATGCAGACGGCTTATTGCACTTTGCTGATTTTAGGGTAAACGAAAGGGCCTTTCAACTGATGGAGCAGGTGAGTGGCCGTGCCGGAAGAAAGGAAGAGACAGGAAAGGTGCTGGTACAAACATCACAACCTCAGCATCCCTTGCTCCAGATTGTGCAGCAGCATGATTATAAAGCCATGTTTGATGAGGAACTGAAAAAAAGGAAGGAGTTTGCCTATCCGCCTTTTACCCGCATCATTCATCTTACGTTCAAACATAAAATAAAAGATGTGGTGGAACGGGCCGCCTATGTTTATGCTGATTCATTAAAATTGAGTTATGGCAACTGTATTGTTGGTCCTGCTGAGCCGGTCATCGGCCGGATACGAAACCAGTACCTGATGGAGTTTTTAGTGAAACTGCCCAGGGATAGTAAAACTATTAACCAGTGTAAAAGAGACTTATTGGAACAGGCAGCCATCCTGCACCAGAATAAAAGCTTCCGGAGTGTGACGATCGTGGCGGATGTGGATGCGGTGTGAGCCTATTTTTTATACTTCGGTTGGTAGAGTTGTAAATAAAAATCTCCCGGCACCTTAAAGTAAGTTACAAATCCATAACCATGATCCTCGACCTCACCTTTGAACACTACGCCCTTTGATTTTAGTTCATCCACTGTTTGTTGGA
This sequence comes from Bacteroidota bacterium, assembly GCA_052389635.1. Taxonomy (GTDB): domain Bacteria; phylum Bacteroidota; class Bacteroidia; order Chitinophagales; family Chitinophagaceae; genus JJ008. The sequence continues at coordinate 13,720 of JBQTHS010000001.1, forward strand.
TGTTCTCACAGTAGAAAGAGATATCATGGGTGCCGGAGGGGCTTCCTTCCTCCCCGCTGTTATCGGCAGGATGCACTCCCATATCCGCTTCCGGCAGGTCAAATATCAGCCAGCCATCACCAATATCATTGGCCCTTAATCCAAGTTTGTCACGCAGAAAAGCCCGGAGCCCGGCGGGGTCAGAACTGTAGAACATGGCATGCACTCCAGTTATCATAGTTTATTTTACTTCTGTATTTTAAAAATATGGATGTTTGCATCATGCAAATTCAGGAAAATATTTCACTCCGGCCCTATAACAGTTTCGGAATTGATGCCAAGGCCCGGTATTTTGCCAGCTTTAAGGACACTGACGAGTTAGAAGAACTCACGACTCCCACCTTTGCTAAGGCTTTGGCGGGCAAGCCCGATTCCCGACTCCCCACTCTCACCCTCGGCGGCGGCAGCAACATCTTGTTCACCAAAGACTATGATGGCCTGGTTTTAAAAAATGATATCAAAGGCATCACAGAACTGCACGAAGACAGCGAATATGTGTATATAAAAGCAGGAGCAGGGGAGAACTGGCACCAGTTTGTGCTGCATTGCATTCAGCGCAACTGGGCCGGTATTGAAAACCTGTCGTTGATCCCCGGTAATGTGGGTGCAACACCCATGCAGAATATCGGCGCTTATGGAGTGGAAATTGATGATGTATTCTGGGATTTGGAGGCTTATCATTTAAAAGATAAGAAAGTGGTGACTTTTACAAAAAGCGATTGCGGATTCGGTTACCGGGAAAGTGTGTTCAAACGAAAATATAAGGACCAGTTTGTGATACTGAATGTTACTTACCAGTTGCGGAAGAAACCCCGCTTCAATACCAGCTATGGCGCCATTAACGAAGAACTGGAAAGAATGGGAGTGAAAGGTCTTTCCATCAAAGCCATTTCTGATGCGGTTATCCATATCCGGTCTTCAAAATTGCCCGATCCGGCAGCAATCGGCAACGCCGGCAGCTTTTTTAAGAACCCTGAAATCATCAGCGGGCAATATGCAATACTTCAAAAGCAATTTCCTTCTGTTGTGGGCTATCCTTTACCCAGCGGGAATGTGAAACTGGCTGCCGGCTGGTTAATTGAGCAATGCGGTTGGAAGGGTTACCGCAATGGCGATGCAGGTTGTCATTCCATGCAGGCGCTGGTATTAGTAAATTATGGAAATGCTTCCGGTAAAGAAATTTATGATCTCAGCAAAGAAATTCTGGAAAGTGTAAAAGAGAAGTTTGGTATCCAACTGGAAAGAGAAGTGAATGTCATATAACCCAATCCCCAATTAACTAATTAACCAGTCAACCACCTACGCCTCCTCATCAAACTCAAAATCCTTCTCATTAAAATTCATCATACTTCCCACCAGATCTTTAAACTCCACTTTGCTTTCAAACATTTTCTTGCTGATAAGGGAATAAGAAGCCAGTCCGTGCAGCACAAACTCCATCAGCAGTGCAGCCTGTTCTTCACTGGCTTTGGGAAAATATTTTTTTACAATAGCATGAAGTCCGTCCACCTTGTAAAGCAGCAGCATCTTGTCTTTATCAGATGTGTTAAAGGATATGTTCAGCTGATTGCCTTTGTCGAACCAGTTGCTGATGGGGCGGTAAGGGTTATCATCTTTTTGTTCTTCCTGCGAAGGTTTACCGGTGTTACGTCTTTTCTTCAACTGGTCGGGATTGGTGAAGTATTGTACAAACTGCGACCGGATGGCTTTGTCCACTAAGTTCATGGCTACCTGGAAGGGGCCTTCCTGTTCACCTTCATATACCAGCTCCACTTTGCCGGTGATGGAAGGGATGATGCCGGCCAGGTCGCTGATCCATACCTGTGTTTGTTTTTCATGATTGATGATGGCCCTTCGTTCTGCAGCGCTGATGGCATTTTCAAAAGCAGAGATAGCGAGTCTTGCAGACACACCACTTTTCTTGTCCACCAATTCGCTGCTCCTTGCTTCAAAGGCTACCTGCTCGATCAGTCTTTTTACCAGGTCGCTTATCCTTACTTTGGCTTTTTGTTCATCGCTTACTTCGGCTTCCTGTTCAGTTATCTCCAGCGCATTCTCCAGAGACTTTGGATAATGAGTGAGTATCTGGCTTTCGATGCGGTCTTTCAGCGGGGTAACGATGGACCCCCGGTTGGTATAATCTTCCGGGTTGGCTGTAAAGACAAAAAGAATATCAAGCGGTAATCGCAGCTTAAAACCTCTTATCTGCACATCACCTTCTTCTAAAATGTTGAATAAGGCCACCTGTATTCTTGCCTGCAGGTCGGGCAGCTCGTTGATAACAAATATGCCCCGGTTGCTCCTGGGTATGATGCCGTAATGGATCACCCTTTCATCAGCGAAGCTCAGTTTCAGGTTAGCTGCTTTAATGGGGTCAATATCTCCAATCAGGTCAGCCACACTTACGTCGGGGGTAGCTAATTTCTCACCGTATCGTTCGCTGCGGCGAATCCAGTGAATAGGTGTTTCATCGCCATGCGTTGCAATCTCTTCCTGTGCAAATTTTGAAACCGGCTTCAGCGGATCATCATTGATTTCGCTGCCGCGGATGGCGGGTATATATTCGTCCAGCAATTCCACCATCTGCCTTGCCATTCTTGTTTTAGCCTGGCCCCGGAGACCGAGAAATAAAATATTATGCTTGCTGAGCAGGGCCCTTTCCACATCGGGGATCACTGTGTCTTCATAGCCAACAATGCCCGGGAAAGTGGTTTCCTGCTTCTGCAATTTTGCAATAAGATTCTGTCGCAGTTCTTCTTTGATGCCTTTGAACTGATAACCGCTTTTCTTTAATTCTCCTAAGGTTTTTATGTTTTGTATATTCATATTTTTTATTTAGTCATCACCTGTACTACTATCAGCTTCGTTGCGTCGCACACTTCAGGGTTCTGTAATTCTGCTCATCAAAATATATCGCCCCTACGGGGCTCTGTTCTGCTTTATCATTCCTTTACCCCGGATTAAAATCCGGGGTTATTGATATGCCGCCCCTCCGGGGCTATAAATGCCAGGGTTTAAAATTTTATTTAATAAACAGTTTTCCTCTTCC
>JBQTHS010000002.1:0-26661 GCA_052389635.1 Bacteroidota bacterium
TCGCCGATCATCAGCCCGAAGCTTTCCTCGCCTCCTATGATATAATTCTCCTTTCCTTCTTTTTGCCTGATCAGTTCTGCGATCCATTTGAAGCCGGTCAGCACCCGGTAGCAACCGACCCCGTTACCGGCCGCAATCGCATCAATCATTGGTGTGGTAACGATGGTGGTGATCACCATGTCGTTGGATTTTGCAATTCCTTTTGTTTTCCTCGCTTCTATCAAATAATTAAAAGCGAGTACTGCAGTCTGGTTGCCGTTCATCAACACCCATTTACCATGACTGTCTTTTACACCAATGGCTATCCTGTCGGCATCAGGGTCAGTGCCGCCGAGTATATCGGCATTTAATTCTTCCGCCAGCTTCAGTCCATAGCTCATCGCTTCACTTTCTTCAGGATTAGGGTATTCTACTGTCGGAAAGTTTCCATCCGGCACCATCTGTTCTTTCACAATATTGATATTCCTGAAACCGAATTTCTCCAGCACCGGCGGCACTAGTTTGATGCCGGTACCATGTATGGAGGTATAAACAATCTTCAGGTCATTGTGTTTTTCGATGATCTCCGGGTACACACTCAGGCCCTTCACCATCTCCATGTATTTTTCATCCATCTCTTTACCGATGATGCTGATGTTTGCTTCGCCGCCGCTCCACTTCACATCGTCCACTGAAGCTATCTTGTCCACTTCCTTAATCACATTCTTGTCATGCGGGGGCACTAATTGCGAACCATCATCCCAATAAGCCTTATAACCGTTATACTCTTTCGGGTTATGCGAGGCTGTACAAACCACACCGCCCTGGCATTTCAGTTCACGGATGGCAAATGATAGTTCAGGTGTTGGCCGCATATCTTCAAACAAATACACTTTGATGCCGTTGGCTGCAAATACATTCGCTGCAGTCTCCGCAAAGAAGCGGCTGTTGTTGCGGCTGTCATGTGCGATGGCCACTTTCACATCAGTAAAGCATTGTTTCAGATAATTCGCATAACCCTGCGTGGCCATTCCTACCGTGTATTTGTTCATCCGGTTAGTGCCTACACCCATAATGCCCCTTAATCCTCCGGTGCCGAATTCAAGGTTTTTATAAAAAGCATCGGCAAGGTCAGCCGGGTTATCTTTTTGCAAACGGGTGATCTCATCCCTGGTAGCCTGATCAAAACTTGCGGAAAGCCAAACGTCGATCTTTGCCTGTATTGCCGGATCCATCATTGGTCATGGTTTGAGCTTGAAAGTTATTGAATTTTACATTTTGAAACTGAAAAGAGAAAGGAAACGTAAATTTGTTGTCTAAATCAGCGCATCTCCGTGTAACCCGATAATCCGGAGTTTACCGGAAGATCGGGTCTGTGCAAAAAACTTTGTGTCCTCCGTGGTAAAAAAAAATATCATATACTTTTTTACGCTGCTGTTCATTTCTGTTTCCAACGGGCAGGATTCCATATTAGTTAATACTGCCGGGGACCCTGTTTTCCAAATCAGCCATCCTGAGCCTTCTTCATTTGATACATCAAAAGTAAATCCTGCATATATTCAAGATGGTGTTGATCTGTCAATGCTAACTCCACAACAAAGAAAAAGACGTACATGGATCGTTACCGGCGCCAATGTACTTGGCTATGGGAGCACCATGATCGCCTTGTACAATAGCTGGTACAAAGATTACCCGCAAACCGGCTTTCATACCTTTAACGACTGGCCTGAATGGAAGCAGGTGGATAAGGTTGGCCATTTATACAGCGCCTATTCCTGGAGCCGTGGCAGCATGGAAACCTGGCGATGGACAGGCATGGAAAGAAAGAAACGCATCTGGATAGGGGGAATGAGCGGCGCATTTTATCAAACCGTCATCGAAATACTGGATGGCTTCAGTGCTGAGTGGGGATGGAGCTGGGCTGATTTTGGGGCCAATATTCTCGGCAGCGGCGCATTGGTGGCGCAGGAACTGGCCTGGGATGAGCAGCGCATCAAACTGAAGTTTTCTTTTCACCGCAAAAGTTATGATGATGCCTCTCTGAATCAGCGGAGCGATGTTTTATTTGGGAAAAGTTCCCTGGAGCGGATGCTGAAAGATTATAACGGGCAGACCTACTGGGCCAGTGTGAACTTGAGATCATTTTTCCCAAAATCAAAATTGCCTGGTTGGTTATCTGTGTCAGTTGGATATGGGGCTGAAGACATGTTTGGCGGCACTCAAAATATCGGTAAAGACGATAATGGTAACATCAGTTTCAGCCGCCCGGATATCAAACGGTACCGGCAATGGTATCTTTCGCCGGATATTGACTGGACAAAAATAAAAACAGACAAGAAGGCGCTGAACTTTCTGTTTACTGTTTTAAGCGCATTAAAGTTTCCTGCACCGGCGCTGGAGTTCTCCAACGGAAAGATCAAAGCGCATGCTATTTATTTCTGAGTCTTCCGCCACTGCTGTAAATTAGCGCAGTAATTCACTGCCATGCAAATTGCCCAGCAAATCCTTTTCATTCTTCTCAGCATCGTTTCCATCTGGCTTTTTACCAAAAAAGTAAAAGAGATCAGCCGCAATATCAAACTCGGACGGGATGAGGATATCAGCGACAACAAACCGCAACGATGGAGAAACCTGCTGTTGCTGGCCTTCGGACAAAAGAAAATGTTCCGCAACCCGCTGGTGGCGGTGATGCACTTCTTTGTATATGCAGGGTTCATTATCATCAATATTGAAGTGCTGGAGATCGTACTGGACGGCATCTTTGGTACACATCGTTTATTTGGAGAACCACTTGGCGGGTTATATAGTTTTTTAATTGATGCTTTTGAGATACTGGCATTACTGGTATTGGTTTCCTGTGCTATTTTCCTGGTCAGGAGAAATATCATCAAACTAAAAAGGTTTATCAGCAAAGACCTGGATGGCTGGCCCCGCAGCGACGCCAATTATATTCTGATAACAGAAATTGTGCTGATGACATTGTTTCTTTTCCTGAATGGCAGCGATACGCTGCTGCAATCAAGGGGGATGGAACATTATGCGGCACATCCCACCGGCAATTTCGTTTTATCCCAATACCTGCATCCTGTCTTAAACGGAATGGGCAATGAAGGTTTGCAGATGCTGGAAAGAGGCTGCTGGTGGCTGCACATCGTTGGTATTTTCGCTTTCCTGAACTATCTCCCTTATTCCAAGCACCTGCATATTGTGCTGGCATTCCCAAATGCTTACTATGCCCGTTTAAAACCGATGGGTGAGATGGATAATATGGAATCCATTCAGAAAGAAGTGTTGTACGCTATGCAGCCGGAACTGGCCCCCACCGGTGAGCAACCAGCGCCGCAACGTTTCGGCGCCAAAGATGTGATGGACCTGGGCTGGAAAAACCTGATGGATGCTTACAGTTGCACGGAATGCGGCCGTTGCTCTGCCGCCTGCCCGGCTAATATTACCGGCAAACTGCTTTCGCCAAGAAAAATAATGATGGATACCCGTGACCGGCTGGAAGCAGTGGGAAGGAACATTAATAAAAACAAAGAGTATAAGGATGACGGTAAATCATTGCTGTATGATTATATCACTGTAGAGGAACTCCGTGCCTGCACCACCTGCAATGCCTGTGTGCAGGAATGCCCTGTCAGCATTAGTCCGCTGGATATTATTCTGCAACTCCGCCGCTGCCTGGTAATGGAAGAAAGCAATTCGCCGCAGGAATGGACAGCTATGTTCAGCAATGTGGAAAACAATTTTGCCCCCTGGAAGTTCAGCCCGGATGATAGGGATAAGTGGGTGGAGGAGATGTAAGTGGGAAATAGCGAGTAGGTTAAAATGAAGCCCCTACTAGCTACTAGCCACTAGCTAACTCCCACCAGCCAATCTCTACCAGCCAACAACAACTACAGGTTTTTATCAATAAGTCTTTTTTCGAATTCGGGGATATCCTTTTCCGGGTGTTCCAGGTTGTGCGCCGGGTCTTTTTTTTTCAAAATACGCCATAGCTGGATAATGGCGGTCACAGCGAAGATGCCGCCTATCACCCAGTTCAGTATATGCTGATTGCTAATGATCTTATTTGCTATCAGCAAACCACCGAAAATAAATACGCAATTACCGATAAAAGTTCCGATACCTATTCCAAGTATGTATGAATTGTAGTGATCAGACCGGGGTAATAATACTTTTTTGGTAAATAAAACAGTGCTCCATCCAAACCAGAAGGGGATCTGCACCGGGTTCAGGGCACTCATGACGAAACCAAGTACAAATTTGGGAAGCGAACTGCTCAGCACCACGTTTTCCTTCACACTGGGGTGAAGGGCAGCATAGAAACTGGAAACGGCCAGCGCTACCACAATCACCAGCGTTATCCATTCCAGCGCCTTTAATATCCGTTCCTGCTTCCGTATCCAGTCCATGGCCACCAGCGAAACCCTGACATAAATTATTTCCACCAGCAGGGAGCCTGCAGAAAATAACATGGCAGCCGTAATACCATCTGAAATGGATATCTGCATTGCCGCAATATTCAGCGTACCCAGCGGCAGTGAACCAATGAAACTGACCAGCATGCCGGTGAAAAATATTTTCAGCAGGGGGGGCATGAAACGAAAGTAAGAAGGAATGATTAAGTAACCATCACCAGTTGCTGCAGTTTACGGACATCCGGGATGCCGATTTTCTTCCGGGTGACCCTTATCAACCCCTCCTCTTCCAGCTGTTTGATGGCAGTGGTGACCGTTTGCCTGGCGCTGCCAATCAGCCTGGCCACATCATCATGAGTCAGAAAATTGCGGAATGAAAAAGAAACGGAACTGCTGTCACAGCCTTCCATCACTGCGAGGTTATAATAAAAGGCCAGCAGCCGGGAACGGACATCTTTGTTGAGCATGTTAACTAACCGGAATTCTGCCCGTCTCAGTTTTTCTCCGACCTGTTTTGCATACCTGATAGCCAGCTCGGGTTTTTTCCTGAGCAGTTTTTCAAAATCATCAATGGAAAAAGCACAGAGACTTACATTGCCTTTGTAGGCACGGGCAAATTCGCCGTTCAGGTTTTTCCGCTCCAGCGCAAACTGCCCGAATATCTCCCCTTCCTTTATGATCTCTTTGATAATTTCATTACCCTCCTCATCAATATAACCGATCTTGATAAAGCCGCCTTTTACAAAATAGAGCTTGTTCAGGTGATGGGAATCAAAGTAAATGTAATCTCCTTTTTTAGCTTCGATGAACTGGTGGACCACATTCAGTTCATCATATTCAGCATCGCTTAACTGGCACCAGAGATCGTAGTTGCGCAGCAACAGCATTTTTTTATCAGTATTCATATTAACACGGTTTTTCTTTCAACACAGCAAAACGCTAATCATATTTTTTCAGCAGCTTAAAGTGCTTCTTGGCATCGTTGAGATAGCTCCATCCCTTTTTAAATGACCAGTAAGGCGTTCCGTTCTTATGATTATAGCGGCTGATCTTATACAACGCTTTCCAGTGATGGAGAATAACCCCATAGGCCTGCCAGATACTCATGCCGCAGTCATAAATATGATTGGGTTCGGCGCCGCAGCCATTGAATTCAAGGATGAGGAAATTCTTTCCCTGTTTCAGGTCTTCAATGGAGGTTGTCTTGATATCGTAGCGGCCATAGAAGAACTTATCAGTGTAGTGGCTCAGTTCATCAAACACTTTGTGCAGGTCTTCATCTATCTCTTTGTGCAGGTTGGTGAAATGGGCGCCGCGGTTGTGGTTGCCTGCATAAGACAGGTAAAATGTTTCTCCCGCCGGTATCACCCGGTCGAAACGGTGGCCATGCCGGTGCTCCATCTCCTCCATCCTGAACCGGGCGCGGGGATGTGCCTGTACCAGTTCTTTCAGGATTGATTTGCCATCACCCCTCACCTGCAGCAGTTCTTTATCAATAAAACCGCTGACCACTCCTTTTTGCTCCCAGGGATAGCGGTAATAAAACACACTCACTTCCACCGGGAGTGTCACCAGGTCCTGCACAATATACTCCACTGGAATTCTTTCATGATACTTCATCAGTTGATCTTCGTTGTCAATTTTACGGAAGAGTATCCCCTTCCTGCCCACATCCGGTTTTACAATACAGGGGAAATGGAAACCGGCCTCTCTTATTTTCTTTATCACTTCTTCAAAAGGCCAGTCATGCATGATGTAAGTAGTACGGGGATAGGAGTAAGAAGGCAGTTGATCATACATTTCCTTTTTGCCTTCGCCTTCAAATCCACCAAAAGTAAGGGTTGGGTTAGACGAACTGAAATACCAGAACGACCAGCTCCGAAGGCAATACCAGAGCCAGACGGGTCCTATGGGAAAATACAGGACATAAAAATTCCAGAGTTCCCAGTTCGTCAGCTTTTGGAAAAATTTCTTCATGAGCTCGGTTAACAAAATAAAGGAAAGAAACCCAAATGTGTACGGATTGTGTTTTTGATTTAGATTTGAAAGAAATTCGACTGCATGAAGGTTCCTACCGTAGCAGGTTTATTTGCCGAAGGCAAAAGCCCCGATGTACTGTTCTGGGTGGGCTGTGCCGGCAGTTTTGATCAGCGGGCGCAAAAGATCACCAAGGCATTTGTAACTATCCTGGATAAAGTGGGCATCAACTATGCCATTCTCGGAAAAGAAGAATTGTGCACCGGCGACCCTGTGCGCAGGGCAGGCAACGAGTTCATGTTCCAGATGATGGCTTACCAGAATATCCAAATCCTGAATAACTACGGCATTAAAAAAATTGTGACGGCCTGCCCGCACTGCTTTAATACATTAAAGAACGAATACCCGGCGCTGGGTGGAAACTACGAAGTCATCCATCACACTGTTTTCCTGCAGCAATTGATTGATGAAGGAAAAATAAAGATGAAAGAAGGCGGGACATTTAAGGGAAAGAGAATCACCTACCACGACAGTTGTTACCTTGGCCGTGCCAATGATATTTATGAAGCTCCCAGAAAAGTACTGGAGGCGCTGGATGGCGAACTGGTGGAAATGAAACGCTGCCGGAGCAACGGACTTTGCTGCGGGGCGGGCGGGGCACAGATGTTCAAGGAAGAAGAGAAAGGAACTACCCGGATTAATATTGACCGCAGCCATGAAGCTATTGACACGGGAGCAAATATTATTGCATCCGCCTGCCCCTTCTGCAATACCATGATGACCGACGGGGTGAAACTGGCCGAGAAAGAAGACTCAGTAAAAGTGATGGATGTAGCAGAACTGGTGGCTGCCAGTTTAGCCGATTGATCCGTTGTCCATCATCAATCGTTCCCGGATCTCAAACGCCTCTCTCAGTTTCCCTCTCGGAATCGGAACTTTGATACCGCATATCTTGTTTCTCTTTTCATAATTTATCTCAAGAACATTAACACAGCCGGTGTCACTGATATGTATTTCCATGAACCTGCGCTGGCTGTTCCTGAAGGGCTCATGGGTATTATTGATCCAGACCCGGTCGTCCGTTATTCTTATTTCCGGTACATGCTGCGTCTTTACCGGTCTCAGTTTTTGAAGTAAAAAAAACAGCAACCCCTTTTTCCGGGTTTTCCAGTGCAGGTAATTCGTCCATTCCTCTTTGGTATAGTTCCAGCGGGCCAGGTGCATGATGGTGATTTTAAAGGGTTAACAGGCAGTTAGAATTTGGTTGTAATTTAGCCGCATGAACCCCGACTATCAATACCTGCTGGACGGTAATTTTCACCCTGACTCACGGGTGTGGGTATATCAAAGCAGCCGCCTGTTTACGGTGGGAGAAGCACTGGAAATTGAAACCCTGCTCAACGGCTTCACTTCATCATGGCTGAGCCATGGCGCCCGGGTAAAGGGCGCCGGTTATCTTTTCTTCGGGCAGTTCATCATCCTTATGGCGGATGAAAAAGCCACCGGTGTAAGCGGATGCAGCACCGACAGTTCTGTAAAGCTGATAAAGGAGATTGAACAAAAATTCGGGGTAAATATGTTTGACCGTACCACCCTTGCCTTTATTGTAAAGGATAAGGTGCAATTGCTGCCCCTCTCCCAGTTGCAGTATGCTGCTGACAACGGATTTATCAATGCTGATACGCTGTACTTCAATAACCTGGTGCAGACAAAAGAAGAACTGGAGAAAAACTGGATTGTTCCGCTGAAAGAGAGTTGGCTTGCAAAAAAAATTTCGCTCCCAAGATCAGTTTCGTAAATTAGGTACCTCAAAAGCGGAAGTAGCTCACCTGGCAGAGCGACAGCTTCCCAAGCTGTAGGTAGCGGGTTCGAGTCCCGTCTTCCGCTCTGGTTTAATGGATCGGTACGGTTTTGCCCCTATGGGGCAAAGAATTCAGCTTACTGCTACAACTACTACCGACATAATGCTCCTACGGAGCAATTGAAACTACGCTATAAAGCAAGATTAAATTGTAACAAAAATATTTGAAACCTGATTCTTTGTCCCGTAGGGACATCAGGTCGGTAGATATAACACAGGCGATTTGCCATGTTGCTCCGTAGGAGCAAAACAAACAAAACGATGTCAAATACCTATACGCAAATACACATCCATTGCATTTTTGCAGTTAAATACCGGCAGGCAATGATATCAAAGGACTGGAAAGAACGTCTGCATCAATACATCACAGGCATCCTTCAAAATCATAGCCACAAAATGATTGCTATAAATACCATGCCCGACCATCTGCATATGTTTTTTGGGATGAGGCCTAACCAGTCACTCTCGGATCTGATGAGGATCGTAAAAGGGGATTCATCGGAATGGATAAATATCCAAAACTTCGCCCCGAAGCCATTCCGGTGGCAGGAAGGATATGGGGCATTCAGCTATGAAAAGAAAAAGATTGCAGTAGTTGCTGATTATATTGCCAACCAGGAATTGCATCACGAAAAGAAAACATTCCTTGAGGAGTACCGGGAATTCCTGGACAATTTTGGCATTGAATACAATGAAATGTACTTGTTTAAAGAACCGGAATGAATTAGGTTTTGCCCCTATGGGGCAAGTGTTCCATTTGTAAATCGCTCTACCGACATTTTATCCTTACGGGACAACGCATCTCCAATTTGATACGCTCATTGTGAGGAATTATGCCAGTCAGGAAACCGTACTTTATAACTTTACAGCAGGCTTCTTTGCCGTGCTGGAGAAATTATACGCTACACTCAGCCTGTAATTCCTTGTTTGCGTGGTGCTGAAACTTTCCAGTTTGAAATTTGTTCCATAAGTAAAGCTCCTGTTCTGCTGTTGCACAAAAGGATCAATGGCATTTATGGTGATCACTAATTTCTTAGCAAAGAATTTCCGCTGCACCCCCAGGTTCATGCTGGTGGTCCAGCGGGCATAGCCCTGCGGGTTGGCAAAACGGTTCAGGTTGAAACTGCCGGTGATGTTCCAAAGATCCGTCGGTGTAAAACTGTAGTTCATGTTGGACGTAAACGAACCCCCATCCCTGAACCGGCGGACCGTTTTATCAAATTCACTGTACACACTATAGATAAAACTGGCGCTAAGGTTTACTTTCAGTTTTTTGGAAAGAGTCATCCCGTTCCAGGAACTGACCTCGTATTCTTTTCTTCCGCTGATATTTTCCCAGGTGATCTGTGTTTTCCCATCGGTCAGCAGGGTTCGTACCTGGCTGAATACGTCTTCCACGATATTGTAGCCCATACCAAGATTCACATAGTACTTCGTTTTCGTTCTTCCCAGTACCAGGTCAAAATTATGTGCCGTCGAAGCTTCTAATTTTTCGTTGCCAAAGCGGATATTATAGGGATCGGAAAAATCAATGGTCGGGTTCAGCTCCCCGATACCCGGCCGGCGGATGCTGCGGCGGTAGGCCAGGGTCAGGTTCATTTTTTCTTTCCAGGTCTTGTTGATATTGGCAAAGGGCAGCCAGGTCCAGTAAATATTTTTTACTTCCCTGCTTTCCTTTAGTAGTTCGAAGAATATATCTGTTCGCTCCACAGAAGTGCCGGCTGTAAAACTGAAGTTCTCCCCCAGCACCTGCTTCACAGAGCCCCTGAGATTGCTGACGGTCTGATGAAACCAGAAGTTATTGCTAAGCAGGTCCAGCGGAGCCATGGTGCCTTCGGGTTTCTTTTTATAACTGGCATCCACCAGCACATGGTTGTTAGACCGGTGATAGGCTGTTCCGAAAGAAAGAAAAGTTTTTTTGTTGCCCAACATCCTGTCATAGTTTACCCGGGCATTATGTCCGTTGATCTTTGTATTATTCAACTGCTGCTGAGTGGAATCTTGCCCGTTCGGCGTAAAATCAGTATTGAAATATTGCTGAAAAAAATCCCGGTCGCTTTTATTAAGTGAAAAATTGTAGCCGGTAATGATCTTAAGGGTTTCACCGGGTTTTCCCTTCCAGGTATAACTAAAATTAAGATTCGGGCTGTAGTTGCCTCCCAGGTTATGTACTTCCCTCCTGCTCAGTTTCCAGAGTTCATGGTAGCGGTTGATGTTCCTGAATTCGGTGCTGTTGAAATTATCATAGCTATTCTGGTTATAATTAAAAACAATATTCAGCAGGTTGTTCCTGTTGATGTCGTAGTCCATGTTCACCCGGAAATTGGGGCGCCAGTTCTTATTTGTAAAATGGTTCGTTGTATTAAAGAAATTGGAAGAATCGGTATAGATATTGTTCCGGGTGGAATAACCGTTGCCTGATAAACGGTTGTAGCCGATCCCGGCATTGATACTTAGTGCAAAACCCTGTTTACGGTAATTGAAGTTTCCGTTGATACTTCCCTCTCCTCTTGTCCCGGCTGACACATTGATCCGGCCGCTTTTGCCCACCTTCCCTTTTTTAGTTACAATATTGATGACACCGCCCTGTTCATTGGCATATTGCGGCGGCGGATTGGTCATCACTTCAATTTTTTCAATGGAACTGCCGGGCAATGATTCCAGCAGGTCCTGCAGTTGCTGGAGGTTTAACTCCACCGGTTTATCATCAATCAGTATTTTAGGTTCTTTTCCCCTCACTGTTATTTTCCCGTCGGAGTTTTTAGCAACTAACGGCACATTATTCAGCAGGTCGCTGGCATTGCTGCCCGCAGCGATGGCCGATTCGCCGGCATTGAATGTGATGTTTCCGTCTTTGGACTGCACCAATGGTTTTTCTGCATACACAATCACTTCGTCTAATTGCTCACTGGCCTTTGCTTTCAGTACAATATCGTTGAGGTTAAAATCGAAGCGTTCGGTACGGAAATGAATGCTGTCCAGTGTAAGGTTTTGTTTTCCCACATACGACAGCCGGAGCCGGTAGTACCCGAATGCAATATTTGAAATGATGAATGAGCCGTCCTTATCCGTGAAGCCCGATTGTGTTTTAAGACTATCCTGCATGGATTGGAGGATGATGGTAACCGCTTCAACAGCTTTCCGGCCCTCGTCCAGTACAGTTCCTGTAATAATGCCCGGGTCTTTGGCCTGCGGAAAGGCCTGAACGGCAGACAGGATAAGTGATATGCAAATGATGGCTCTTTTCAAACTGTTGTTTAGACGGCAAAATTAGTTGTTCTCCGCCGGTAAATCCTTTCAATATTTGATTAACGGCAAAGAGGTCTGTAACCCTGATTACAAATCTGCTTCCGGTGTTTACACATGAACATCCTGCCCTTTTTGTTCATATAAAAAAAATCCGGATTATGAAGCCGATTGTTATTTGTGCCGCCATTTGTATTGCCTTTTTCTTACCACTAAAGACGAATGCACAGGATGCCATGACAAAAGCCGCTGCCTTTGCACAGCAGGGAAAATACGATGATGCCATCCATTTGTATTCGGAATTTCTTTCTGTACACAACAACAATACAGCCGCCAGGCTGGCAAGAGGGTTTATCTATTCATGGAAACATGATTTTAAAAATGCCCTTGCAGATTTTAATGCTGTTCTCGTTGCAGAACCTTCCAGCATTGAAGCACAAAAAGGACTGGCCTATATTGACCTCTGGAGCGGTGATTATAAAAAAGCCATTAGTTCTTTTAATGCGCTGATAGAAAAAAAACCCGCTGTTAAGGAATTCTATATTGCCCGCGGGCAGGCGCAAATGAATACCGGTTTATTAAAAGATGCCCGCATCTCTTTTGAAAAGGCAAAACAACTGAATGCAGCAGATAAAGAACCGGAAATGCTGCTGAATGCAGTAAGAACAAAACCCACAATTCTTGATATAGATATTCTCGGCGGCATATCATCCACCGATGGTGAATCAAAAGCCGGGTTGCGCTTTCTGCAACTGAGTTCACAGGTTTCAAGGCAACTGCAAGTCGCTGCGAAATATGACAACTCACTTTCTATGGACAACCTCGGTTTGCTTATACGTAATAAATCAATCCCCTATTATGCCGGTTCTGCATTGTATAAATGGAATGCAAAAACGATGACAAGGGCGGAAGGTGGCCTGAGAAATATTTCAGGCGCCAAGACCGGTGAACTATCAAAAGAATCACAATTCAGTTTTGAGCAAATACTCTTCTTTCAAAAAAATAGATCGGCCAAGGCAGGGGTTGCCATCATCACTCCCGACATTGGCAATACCGCTTACCTCTTATTCGCAGGTTATCACCAGCCGCTTGGTAAAACTGTAACTGCCGGTATCAATTACTTCTATGCAAACAGAAATGTTTATAACACTACTGAGAACCGCTTTCTCGCTGATGCTGATTTCAGCCTGCCGAAAGGAAAAGTATTAAATGCCGGTTTCTATTATGGAAAATCAAACAGTGATATCAGTACCCTGTCGGGAAATATTCACGGGGGTTTTTTGAAAGGATATTTCCCCGTCAGCAATGCCATCGCTATCCACCTCGGAGTATCTGCTGAAAACAATTTTGTACAAGACCTCTTTAATACCAATGCAGGCCTGAGGTTCAGATTAGAAAAATAATATGCTATGCAAAACCAATTCACACAACTGGCAGTGGCTACTGCCGGAAGCAGCACCCTTGACTTACCGCTCAAAGAAGGAAAGGCCGCTGAACTCAGCCCGCAGGTAGCGCCTTCCCCCAGCCCGGCCATGTACCTGTGGATACTCGGAGTATGGGTTGCCTGTCTCATCTGGTTTGAACCACGGCTGCTGCAACTGCTGAATATTGCTTCTTCGCCGGCTGAGTATTTTTCCCTGCTTCTTTTTATTATGTTTATTGATTTTGCCTGGCTTTACGGGCTGTATAATATCGGCGTGATTTCTTTTGCCGTTTATTATAAACTCAAGAGAAAGAGGATGGCAATACCGGCAGTTGCTGAACTGACCTCCTTTCCTCCTGTTGCTATTCTTTATACCACCTGCAATGATTTTGTAGAGGAAAGCGCCTTATCCTGTTTGCAACAGGATTATCCCGACTTTACTTTCTGCATCCTGGATGACAGCACCGAGGAGTCCTTCAAAAAAAGAATAGATGAATTTGCACAGCTGGATAGTAAAAGAATTGTTGTGATACGTCGTCCGGACAGGAAAGGATTTAAAGCAGGCAACCTGAATTATGCTTTAACGAATATCGCCAATACTGAAAAATATTTTGCCATAGCAGATGCAGATGAGATTCTTCCTGAAGATTTTTTGCGCAGGCTGGTGCCTGTGATGGAGGCCGACCCGCATTGCGGCTTTGTCCAGGCCAATCACCGGGCCAACCCGGGTGCTGCCAACCGGATACAGCAGGACATGGGGGTGGGCATTGACACACACTGGAAATGGTACCAGCCTCTGCGCAACCAATACGGTTTTGTGATGTTCCTCGGCCATGGAGCCCTGCTGCGCTATGATTGCTGGGAAATGATTGGCGGTTTTCCTGACATTGTAAGTGAAGACCTGGGGTTCGCCATCGCCATCCGGGATAAAGGATACCGGGGAAAATTTGAAGAAAATGTAACCTGTTATGAAGATTTTCCTGACAGCGTCCGCTCTTTCCGCATCCGGCATATGAAATGGACAAGGGGCACCTGCGAATTCCTTCATAAAAAAATGTTGTGGTTGCTGCGGGCAAAAAATATAAGCTGGACAGAAAAAGCAGATATACTCTTCCCAACCCTGAACCTGCCCCTCACACTGGTGTTCTTTATCTTCATGGTAAACACCAATATCATCATGCCTGTATTATTCGGACATTCACAACCGCTGACATTTGTTTTTTCAGGCAACGAATTTACCATGCCAATAACTGAACTGGATAAAGGCTTCTCGTTAATTTATACCCGGGATTTCTATTTCATCACCATGCTCACCTTCATGGCCCCGGTTTTATGCTTCATTCTTGAGCTATGGCGTAGTCCGGGTAGGCTGTTCCGCTTTCTTAGCTATAGTACGGCACTTTATGCAGCATTGAGCATACTGTCAGCCATTGGCGTCATCGCCTATATGATTTCCGGGAAAGCCATATTCCTCGTTACGGGTGATAAAAAACAGTCAGCGCAAAAAGCAGACCAGGCCAGAAAGAATCTATTTTCATCGCTGAAAGAAAAATACAGACAGTTTATTTACAAGAGCCACCCTGACTCAGCAATCGTTCAATTCTTCGAGCTGATCCTGGCAGGAGTGTTCATCGTTGCCGGGCTTAAAATGCTCCAGGTTTCCTTTTTTGGACTTTGTTTCGCCTTCGCTTTGTTGCCATTGCTGCATTACTGGGGCTGGGATAAAAGGATGGTCAGGTTCCTTATCTACGTACCTTTTCTTTTTATTCTGCTTGGAGTACTCGTCAGCGGTCTGAGCATCTTTGGGATGCAGTCGGTTTTCTTTGGGTATGGCTTTCACTTCTAATCTACTATCTGCCATCCTGTCATAATTTGGGGCTTAAGCAGTATATTTGCAGTCCTATTACCCCTTTATGCTCGACTATGTGACAGATAAGGCCCACGATGAAACCCGGCAAGGTGAAGCTTATACCCCCTTTGCAGGCGACCCCAACCATTACAAAAAACGATTCTATATAGAAAGCTATGGCTGCCAGATGAATTTTGCCGACAGCGAGATTGTAGCTTCCATTCTTAATAAAGAAGGTTTTGGCGCCACCCCTAATGCGGAAGATGCCGACCTCGTTTTTATTAATACCTGCTCTATCCGGGAGAAAGCGGAACAAACCGTCCGCAAACGCCTTACGGAATTTAAAAAAATGAAGCAGGAAAAAAAGGGAATGCTGGTGGGTGTGCTGGGCTGTATGGCGGAAAGGCTGAAATCAAAATTCCTCGAAGAAGAAAAATTAGTGGACATCGTAGTGGGCCCGGATGCCTATCGCTCCTTGCCAGCATTGGTGGGGGAAGCGGAAGGCGGGCAGAAAGCCGTGAATGTTTTGCTGAGCCGGGATGAGACCTATGCTGATATATCACCTGTGCGGCTGGACAGCAACGGGGTGAGTGCTTTTGTCAGCATCATGCGGGGCTGCAATAACATGTGTTCTTTCTGTGTAGTTCCATTTACAAGAGGAAGAGAAAGAAGCCGTGATGCAGATAGCATTGTAGCCGAATGCACGGACTTATTTGAAAAAGGATATAAAGAAGTAACACTGCTGGGGCAGAATGTGGACAGTTATTATTACCAAGCCCCCCCAAATCCCCCCGCAGGGGGGACTTTGGAACCCCACAGTTCAGGTACTCTTTCAGAGAATAAAGCGACTACTGTGCTTTCGAAGACTAAAGCCCCTCCTGCGGAGGGGTTTGGGAAGGCCGTTACGTTTGCTAAACTGCTTGAGCAGGTAGCAATGATTTCTCCATTGCTTCGGGTTCGTTTCTCCACTTCACATCCAAAAGATATTACCGATGAAGTGCTGCAGACTATGGCGAAATATGAGAACATCTGCAACTACATTCACCTGCCTGTGCAAAGCGGCTCTACCCGTGTATTGCAACTGATGAACCGTACCTATACCCGGGAATGGTATATAGCCAAAGTGGACAGGATACGGGGGATTATTCCAGACTGTGGCATCAGTTCAGATGTGATCGCCGGCTTTTGCACAGAAGACGAAAAAGACCACTGTGACACTCTCAGCATCATGGAATACAGCAGGTATGACATGAGCTATATGTTTTTCTATAGTGAAAGACCGGGCACACTGGCAGAAAGAAGGTATGATGATGATGTGCCGGAGGAAGTGAAGAAAAGAAGGCTGAAGGAAATTGTTGAACTGCAGAACAGGCTGTCTTTGGAAAGCAACAAAAGAGATATTGGCAAAATATTTAAGGTACTGATAGAAGGTGACAGCAAAAAGAACGAAGCGGAATGGAAAGGGAGAAACAGCCAGAACAAAGTGATTGTTTTTCCAAAAGAGGATTACAGACTGAAAAAGGGTGAATATGTGAATGTAAAAGCAACAGATTGCACACAGGCAACACTACTCGGAACAATTATTAATTAACAAAAATCAAATCCCCTTTTAGGGGATAGGGGTATGGATATTCAAAGCATAAAGAACAGGTTTGGCATCATCGGCAATGCTCCGGCGCTGAACTATGCGCTGCAGGTGGCGGTACAGGTAGCCGGCACTGACCTGACGGTACTCATCAATGGTGAAAGTGGTGTGGGTAAAGAAGTGTTCTCACAGATCATTCATTCACTTTCTGCAAGGAAACATAATCCTTTCATTGCCGTGAACTGCGGGGCTATACCGGAAGGAACAATTGACTCTGAGCTCTTCGGCCACGAGAAAGGCTCTTTTACCGGCGCAGCAGATGCAAGAAAGGGCTATTTCGAAACAGTGAACGGTGGTACGATTTTTTTAGATGAAATAGGCGAACTTCCGCTGGGCACACAGGCAAGATTGCTGAGGGTGCTGGAAAGTGGCGAATACATCCGTGTGGGTTCGTCCAAAGTGCAAAAGACAGATGTGAGGGTAATAGCAGCAACCAATAAAGACCTGCTGCAATTAGTACAGGCCGGAAGGTTCCGTGAAGACCTGTACTACCGCCTGAGTACAGTTCCCATCCGTGTACCTGCGTTACATGACAGGCCCGAAGACATCCACCTGCTCTTCCGGAAATTTGCAGCCGACTTTGCTACCAAATACCGTACTTCCTCGGTGCAGTTGGATGAAGAGGCAAAACAACTGTTAATTAATTACCCCTGGCCCGGTAATGTGCGGGAATTGAAGAATATTGCAGAGCAGATATCAGTTCTTTCACATGATAAAAACATTGCGGCCCGTGAGCTGAACAAATTTCTTCAGCCCTATTCCAGCAACCGGATGCCGGTGCTGGCTTCTGTCAACGGCAACAGCCCCGAGTTTGCCAATGAAAGAGAGATCCTTTACAAGTTGTTCTTTGACATGAAGAAAGATGTAACTGAACTGAAAAGAATGTTCCTCGATGTTCTTCAGAACCCAAATATGGTAGCGCAAAACCAGTCATTCATCAATGAACTGAAAGAATTAAAGAGTACCGAAACGATGCAACCGGTAACTGCTCCGCTGGCTATCGGAAATATGCAGCCGGCGCAGCCTGTTATCATGAATAACGACATCCATCAGCATGTGGAAGTGGAAGAAAGCCTGAACATTATGGACAAGGAGAAAGAACTGATTATAAAAGCGCTGAAAAAACATAAGAACAAACGCAAAGATGCGGCGCTTGACCTGGGCATCAGTGAAAGGACGCTTTACCGAAAATTGAAAGAATACGACATTGAAGAATAATAACTGCATAGGGTACAAGGCGCAAGGCGCAAGACACAAGCAGCCGCCTGGTTTTGTGAGTGTCTTGCTTGTTCCCTGTTTCCTGTTACTTTTTTCCTGCTTCTGCAGTTGTGGTTATAAGTTCAAAGATGTTTCCATTCCGCCGGAAGTAAAGACGGTGAAGGTGAATTTTATCGAAAACAGGGCCCGGTACGTCAACCCCCAGCTCAGCCCGAGACTGACAGACAATCTCCGCCGGAAAATTGTGGGACAGACACGCCTTTCGCAGACCAATAATGATAATGTGGACTGGGAGATTTCCGGCATCATTACCGACTACAGTTTCAGTACATCGGCTATCTCTAACCAGCAGGTAGCCAATAACAGGCTTACGGTGAGTGTGCAGGTTACCTTAAACGACCGTACAAAGGAGAAAGACAATATCAAAGATTATAGTGTGAGCCGGAGCTTTGAGTTTAAGGCCAATCTGTCGTTTCAGCAGGCGGAAAATTCGCTGGGCGATGAAATGATAAGGACGCTGACAGATGAAATTTTCAATAAGCTGTTCTCCAACTGGTAAGTTACTATTATATTACAGGCATGAATCCCCGGATCAATCAATTAGTCAAATCATTGCTGAAAAAAGATACACTGGAACAGTGCAGCCTTCCGGAGCTGGAGCAGTTTGCAGAACGGCATCCTTATTTTGGCGCAGCACAACTGCTGCTCACCAAAAAAATGCAGACGGACCACCCCGAAAAATATGACGAGCAATTGCAAAAGACATTTTTATTCTTTCATAACCCCCTCTGGGTGGAGCACCTGCTGAATGATACAGGCAAAGCAGAGATCATCCGTGCCAAAAAAGAGGAGCCTCAGCCTGAAGTTATGGTTAGTAATCCTGCCGCTGAACCACTGATTTCAGAAAATAAGGAAACAATAAACGAACCTGCGCCGGTGATGGCTGTTACAGTAATTGCAGAACCACCGGTATCTGAACCGCCTCCCGCAGGGGTATCTGCCCTGAAAATTGAAGCGGCGCCTGTAAAAGATGAATTACTGTTTGAGCCTTTTCATACTGTTGACTATTTCGCATCGCAGGGAATAAAACTGAAAGAAGAAGAACAACCAAAAGACAAATTCGGACAGCAGTTGAAGAGCTTTACAGAGTGGCTGAAAACAATGAAACGGCTGCCTGCGACGGAAATCGCCAAAACTTCTGAGCCGGTGGTAGAGAAGAAAGTGGAAGAAATGGCCGAACATTCGCTGGAAGACCGGGAAGTGGTGACCGAAGCCATGGCGGAAGTATGGGAAAAGCAGGGAAATGCCATAAAAGCGATTGACATATATAGTAAATTAAGTTTGCTTGAACCCTCTAAAAGCGTTTATTTTGCAGCGAAAATTGAGGAATTAAAGAAATTGAACTGACATGACAACTTTGTTTATCATACTCGTAGTGGCGGCTTCTGTGATACTGGGACTTATCGTATTGGTACAAAATCCCAAAGGCGGCGGACTAGCCGGAAATATCGCAGGTTTCAGCAACCAGTTTATGGGGGTAAAACAGACAACGGATGTGCTGGAAAAAGGCACCTGGATATTTGGCGGGGTTATCGCCTTACTCAGTATGTTGTCTGTAATTTTTATCTCCAAAACAGGAAGCAATGCAGCAGGACCGGCCACGGAATCAACTGGTCCGGCTCCGCAAAACAACCCGCAGATACCCGCCAATGCAGTTCCGATTACACCAAATGCAAACCCGCCTGCAACAACTCCGAAATAAGTTATCTTTTTAATAAATAAGTTACCCCGTTTTGCCGGAGCAGAACGGGGTTTTTCTTTCTGCAATTAACCGGTTAAATTGCAGTGAGCATATTCAAGTACCGTTTATGAAGAAAAAAATTATCGGAACTGTTATCCTGTTAATAATTGTTGCAGGAGGGTTCATTACCTTAAAACTATTCAGACCGGCCATTTCTAATAAAGAAGGATTGTATTTCTACATCAAAGAAGGAGAAACGCTTGCCGGGGTAAAAGAGGAACTGACCTACAGACAATTCTTAAAAGGGGGCGGCTTTGACCTGGCCTGCAAATTTCTCCGCTTTAAAAAACCAAAACCCGGCCGTTATTTGCTGAAAGACGGAATGAATGCCTGGAAACTGGTAAGAATGCTCCGCAGCGGGGACCAGGCATTGGTGAAAATCACTATCGTAAAAGAAAGAACAAAGGAATTGCTTTCAGCAAAAATGGGCAGGGGAAAGAAGTTTGATGTACAGTTTGATTCCCTGCAGATGATAAGCTACCTGAACAATAGTGATTCGCTGAAAAAATTCGGGGTGGATACCAGTTCAGCATTGTCCATCATTATTCCGGATACCTACCTGCATAAATGGAACAGCACACCGGACAGACTGATGCAGCAGCTGTATGCAGCATATAAAAAATTCTGGAACCCGGAAAGAAAGGCAAAGGCATCAAAGCAAAACCTCAGCCCGCAACAGGTAATGATTCTTGCCTCCATTGTGGAAGAAGAAACCAACCGGAAAGATGACAAGTATAATGTGGCCAGCGTTTACATCAACCGGTTGCGGGAAGGGATGAGGTTGCAGGCTGACCCGACTGTGAAATTCATCACCCGGAACTTTCAGTTAGGCCGCATCACAGGCACACATCTGAAATTAGAATCCCCTTACAATACTTACCTGCATGAGGGCCTCCCCCCGGGTCCCATCTGTACCCCATCCATTGAATCCATAGAAGCAGTGCTGAATGCGCCGCAAACAGATTATCTTTTCTTTGTGTCCAGCTATAAATTCGACGGCAGCAGCATATTTACCAGCAACCTGTATGACCATAACAAATATGCCCGGCTCTTTCATTCCGAGCAAAACAGGCGGGCTGACTCCATGCGAAAGCTAAAAGAAAAACCAGCAGTAAAGTGATTAAAAAAATCACCCATAAGATTGCTTCTTCGGCCCCGGCCAGTTATATGGTCAATAAAAGTAAAAGAACTTCCCTGCCCGGTTTCAGGGGCATCCCGCTGTACGATGTGGTAATGTTTTTCATCGGCCAGGTAAAAACAGTGGGTATGACGGAACGGGCCTCTGCCATTGCTTTCAATTTTGTGATGGCCATTCCACCGGCCATCATCTTCCTGTTCACCCTCATTCCTTTTCTTCCCATATCCAAAGAGTTTGAACAGGGGCTGTACAGTCTTATCCGGGATGTGGTCCCGGGCGAGAAAAACAATTCCAATCTCATACGTTTCCTGCAGGACTTCATCAATAACCCCCGCAATGGGCTTCTCTCCCTTGGTTTTTTACTTTCCATGTTCTTTTCTTCCCATGCCATAATGGGCATCCAACGGTCATTTGACAAGAATTATATCGGTTTCAGGAAACGAAAAGGCTTTCAAAAAAGAGTATCGGCGCTTAAAATAACACTGGTGCTGTACATATTGGTCAGTGCTTCGGTTCTGCTGATAGTGGCCCAGGGTCAGGTGCTGAAGCTGATTGTAGTAAACGAAACTGTAAGGAGCATCATTATCAATACCAGCTGGCTGGTGGTGGTGCTGCTGTTTTTCTACTGCATCTCTTATATCTACCGTCATGCCCCGGCAATAGATAAAAAATGGCGGTTGATCAATCCGGGGTCTATACTGGCAACAGTGCTGATGCTGATGATGACCCTGCTCTTTTCCTGGTGGGTGAGCCGGTTTGGAAATTACAACGAACTGTACGGCTCCATCGGTACCGTGCTGATAATGATGGTGCTCATTTTTATTAACTCGCTTGTCCTTCTTATTGGTTTTGAGCTGAATGTAAGCATCACCTCACTTAAAAAAATAGCAGACGAGCGGAAGGATAATATTGCAGGCGGTGATGCAGGTTAAACATATTTTCCGAAATTTGGTTAGTCAATAAAAATACCTGCAATGAAAAAGATACTTTTTGCCGCCTTGCCAATCGCAGCCATTGCTGCCGCCCTTACTGTAGCCACTGAGCCCCTGCCGCTTGGCTCCCCTATCCCCCAGCCTGATGTGAAGATGAAAGATATTTCGGGAAAAGAGGTGTCACTGACAGATGCAAAAACAAGTAAAGGGTTGCTGGTAATGTTCAGCTGCAACACCTGCCCATGGGTTATCAAACACCAGAGCCGCACCAGCGAAGTATGTAAATATGCACTTGATAACGGTATTGGTGTGGCCATTCTTAATTCGAACGAGGCGAAAAGAGGCGACGATGACTCTTATGCTGATATGAAGTCTTATGCAAAAGGCCAGGGATATAATTGGTATTATCTCGTTGACCAGAACCATGTTCTGGCAGATGCATTCGGAGCCAACCGCACCCCGGAATGTTTCCTCTTTGACAGTAACAATAAACTGGTTTACCATGGCGCCATTGATGATAATCCCGGCGATGCCGCTGCTGTAAACCGCAAGCACCTGACCGTGGCCATGGATGAAATGAATGCAGGCAAAGAAGTTTCCGTAAAGGAATCAAAATCGTTAGGATGCACTATTAAAAGGCTCAAATAAGCCGGTGCTTTGAATAAATAATTATCCCTTCGGACAGCCGGAGGGATTTTTTTTTGCAAAGTTTTATGGAATGCCCGGAGGCAGGCATCTCAGCGGTTGAGTAACTTCAATACTTCACCCAAAATCGCCGCTTATGTCCTCCCGCCAGATCCTCAACCGCATTATCATCCTTGGTTTTATGGTATTGGTCGGCTTTGCATTGGCTATGGCCATTTACTATAAAAGCTTTATGGGAATTACATTGGCCCTGGTAAGCCTTGGCGCCGCAGTTTACTTCCTGTACATACTGGCAAAGGCCAAACAGGAACTGGAAGAAGCGGAGGAAAGAGCATAGATCATTTAAGTATAGCCATGATTTCTCTCTTCAGTTCCTCATGGGAGAGTTTTTCCTCAAAAAATTTCCGGTAACCCGATTTTTGATTGACAAAAAGGGTTGCCGGAATAGCTCCCGACCATTTGGGGTCTATTTTAGGACAGAAATAATCGGCATTGGTCTCATCCAGCCACACAATCGGTGCGGTGAATTTTCTTTTCTTAGCAAAAGAACTGATGTCCGCCGGAAAAGCCTCCTTGAAGTCAAGGCTTACCAGCAGCAAATGAATACTGTCAAAAGGAGACTTTACCGATGCATTGTGTTTATCCACTTCCTTTATGAAATATGGTATCTCCTCAATACAGGGCTGGCACCAGGTAGCCCACATGTTTATGATCAGCGGCGATTTGCTTTCTGTTATTATTTTCTCCACATCTGTGATCTTCACACTCGTTATCCTCTGTCCGGAAATACATCTGCTGATAAACAGGGAAAATGCAAGTAGAATAATGTTCCGCATTGAATATTGATTGTTGATTATTGTCTATTGGATATTTTCTTCTTTGTCCTTAAAACCCCACTCATGCAAAAGTTCATTATACCTGACGCTGTCCAGGCTCTTCCGGTTGTAATGCCCCGCATTTGATTTTTGCCTGAAAGCTTCATACAGGGTTACCGCACAGGCCACACTGATATTCAGCGACCGGATGATACCAACCTGTGGGATCACAAAATTACCATCGGCCAATTGTCTTATCTCTTCACTTACACCATTGTGTTCGTTACCGAATACCAGGGCAATGCTTTTGGTAAAATCAATCTGATGTAAACTTATGGCATCGCTGCTGAGATGGGTGGTTAAAATGGCTGAATACCGCTTTCTCAGTGATGAGAAGCATTCCTCAGCATTGTCAAACTGGTGAATGGTCAGCCATTTGGCAGCGCTGGATGAACTTTTAGCTCCCCATTTCTTATGCCGGGGTATTTTGTTGTTAAGAATATAAATGTCCTGCAGCCCTATTGCATCCGCTGTCCGCATCACCGCTGAAATATTATGCGGGTCAAAAACATTTTCCAGAACGATAGTAATATCGCCCTGTCTTTTATTCAAGACGGAAGTCAGCCGCTCTTTTCTTTCCGGGGTCATTGAGATTGAAGCCTTTAGATTGCAAACTTCGTTAAATTAAGTATATTTATAGTTGCTGTTACTGATTTGTTCAGGACTAAAGTCCTGTAGAAAATCCGATCAGTAACCCCGGGTTTAAACCCGGGGTTACGAAAAGAATCCTTTTGGGGCTTTAGCCCTGAATATTAAAAATAACTTCATGAAATACTCTCCCGTTCAAAACTATATCGGAGGGCAATTTACAGATGCCTCCTCGACCCGTAAACTACCCGTTATCTCCCCGCTGGATGGCAATCATTTGTCGGATGTGCCGATGTCAACCGGCAAAGACCTTGACAATGCAGTGAAAGCGGCCAAGACAGCCTTCCCGGCCTGGAGCAGAACACCTATCAAAGAAAGGGTGCAGGTTTTCTTCCGCTATAAGACATTGCTTGAAAAACGCCTGAAAGAACTGTCTGAGCTCTGCAGTGAAGAAAATGGGAAGACCTACAACGAATCAGTAGCGGAAATAGAAAAATGCATAGAGCTGACCGAATTTGCCACTTCATTGCCACAACTGGTGACCGGGGAGATCCTGGAGGTAAGTAAGGGTGTGGAATGCAGGACTGAACATGTACCACTGGGCGTGGTGGCGAGTATCGTTCCTTTCAACTTTCCGGCCATGGTGCCCAACTGGACGATACCGAATGCCATTGCACTCGGGAATTGTTTTATCCTGAAACCTTCTGAGAAAGTTCCGCTCTGTTCGGGTCGTTTGGCGCAACTGTTAAAGGAAGCTGGTTTGCCTGACGGCGTTTTCAATATCGTAAATGGTGATGTGGAAATAGTAGAAGCCATCTGCGATCATCCCGGTATTGAAGCAGTTTCATTTGTTGGTTCAACTAAAGTGGCCAAGATCGTTTACCAGAGAGCCACAAAGACCTATAAAAGAGCGTTGGCCCTCGGAGGCGCTAAAAACCATTTGATGGTATTGCCGGATGCCATTCCGGGAATGACCGCACAGAATGTGGCGGCAAGCATGAGTGGCTGCGCCGGGCAGCGTTGTATGGCCGCATCAGCCATGATCGGTGTGGGGAATGTGGACAGTATCGTTGATAAAATATGTGAAGAAGCTAGGAAAATTATACCCGGAGAAAATCTCGGTGCGGTGATCAGCAAAGAAAGCAAAGAAAGGATTGAAAGATATATCGGTGAAGCGGAAAGGGATGGCGCCAAAATTTTAGTGGATGGCCGCAATGCTAAAGTGAAAGGAAAAGAGAACGGTACTTATGTTGGACCAACAGTAATTGATCATGTAAAACCAACCATGAGTGTGGCCACTGAAGAGATCTTCGGTCCGGTTATTTCTATCATGCGAACCAACACGGTTGATGAAGCATTAGCAATAGAGAATGCCAATCCTTATGGCAATGCCGCTTCTGTGTTTACCCAGAACGGCGGCATGGCCCGTTATATCATCGACCGTGCCAGCGCCGGTATGATCGGGGTGAATGTGGGTGTACCCGTACCAAGAGAGCCCTTTTCCTTCGGCGGCTGGAATGAAAGTAAGTTTGGTGTAGGTGATATCACGGGCAAAAGCTCTATTGAATTCTGGACAAAGCTAAAAAAGAGTACAACGAAGTGGAATCCTGAGGCTGGGGTGAATTGGATGAGTTGAGCCCCCTGTCCCCCTAAAGGGGAGACATAGGTCGGTGATTCATTCAAGTAGTAAACAGAATAAAAGAAAATAGTTTCCTGTCGTGAACATCCCCGCCTGGGCGGGGCGAATTGAGGAAGCTAATTGCTGTAATGAAACGGGGTGGGTAATTCGTTCAAGGTCACAGATTGTGACCTCAAAAACTTTAAACATGAGAATAATCAAGAGTATTCAAAACAGAATCTATGAAATCAGAGGTGAGCGGGTTATGATTGACAAGGATCTGTCAGTCTTGTACGAAATAGACGTAAAGGTTCTGAATCAAGCCGTTAAAAGGCATAGTAAACGATTTCCCAGGGATTT
Source organism: Bacteroidota bacterium (assembly GCA_052389635.1). Taxonomy (GTDB): domain Bacteria; phylum Bacteroidota; class Bacteroidia; order Chitinophagales; family Chitinophagaceae; genus JJ008. Next base: position 25,577 of record JBQTHS010000002.1, read on the forward strand.
CATGTTTCAATTAACAAAAGATGAATGGGAAGAAATAAAGTTTCAATTTGAAACCTTAGAAAATAGCAGTTCTTCAAGGTCACAAATTGTGATCTTGAAGACTGGCAGAGGAAGCAACATAAAATTTCTCCCTTATGCCTTTACCGATCAGGGCGTAGCCATGCTAAGCGGCATCCTCAATTCTGACAAAGCCATTGCCATGAATATTGCCATCATGCGGGCATTTGTGGAAATACGCAGGGTATTGATACAGGAAGGTGATTTGCAGGAACAACTAAAACAAATAAAAGAAAGAATTGGCGAACATGATGTACAACTAAACCAGTTGTATGATGCAATGGAAAACTTATTAAATGAAAACATAGGAAAGAAGAAATGGGAAGAAAGGGAAAGGATTGGTTTTAAATAAAAAAATAAATAATTATGGGTAGAAAAAGACAAAATACAAACATTCCAACACTTGAAGAATGTATTGAACCCACTATTGAGGCTTTAATACAATTAGGAGGCTCTGGTTCAGTAGACGAAATAAATGAAAAAGTTTTTGAATTGCTTAAGCTGTCAAATGAACAACTAAATATCCCACATGTAAACGATACTCGTTCTGAAATTGAATATCGTCTGGCATGGACAAAACATTATCTGAAAAAAGCAGCTGTAATAGATAATTCAATACGAGGAATTTGGACTTTAAATATCCCATTTGAAGAAGCCAAAAAAATTAAAGCTGATGAAATTGTTAAAAAGGCCAAAGGGGAGCCGCAAAAAAAGGTACCCAAACAAGAATGGGATAACTTAAAATCAACTACAGAAAATATAAAGCAATTCAATCTTGAAAAAGTAGTACCATTAAAAGATTGGAAAGAAGAATTATTAGATAAATTAAAATCCCTTAACCCATTTGGTTTTGAAAGATTATGCCAGCGTCTTTTGAGAGAAGCTGGGTTTCAACATGTAACTGTAACCCAAAAAACTAGAGACGGAGGTTTTGATGGTGAAGGTATTTTACAAATCAATCCCCTCGTCAGTTTAAAGGTTTTATTTCAGTGTAAAAGATACCTAGACACAACAGCTGTAACAGCTCC
>JBQTHS010000003.1:0-5515 GCA_052389635.1 Bacteroidota bacterium
ACAACGAACACAAAGAAGGCACAACGGACACAAAGACTATTAATATTAAAGGCTATTTGCGTTGTGCTCTTAGTGTTTTCTTAGTGTTCGTTGTGTTCCAAAACACTTTTGAGACAGCCTCATTTTATTGGCAGAAAATAAGAAAGTAGTTCTTCCTTCCTTTTTGCGCCAGTAGGTATTTGTCATGAAGCAAAAAAGAAAAATCAACCATGGTATCAACCCCCTCCACTTTTTTCCGGTTGATGCTGATGCCCCCGCCCTGTACTAATTTCCTGGCTTCTCCTTTACTGGGGGCAATGTTTGTTTCAGCAAGAAAGGAAACAATGTCAATACCGGTGCTGAGTTTGTCTTTTGCAAAATCAATTTTTACTACTCCCTCCATACTTTCCAGATCTTCAATACTTAAGCTTTCGGCCGGAGCAGATTGATTGGCAAATAGTTTTTCAGTAGTTGCAATGGCTTCTGCCAGCGCAGCATCACCGTGTACAAATTTTGTTGCCCCTTCTGCCAGTTTCCTCTGCAACAGCCTTTTGCCCGCATCTTGTTTGTGTGCTTCAAGAATGGTATTAATTTCCTGTTGCGGCAGAAAAGTGAAAATCTTAATCCACTTCTCTGCGTCCGCATCGCTTGCATTAAGCCAGAACTGATAAAACTGGTATGGTGAGGTCCTGTTAGGATCCAGCCACACATTGCCCTCCTCCGTTTTTCCAAACTTGCCCCCGTCAGCTTTAGTAATAAGCGGGCAGGTAAATGCAAATGCTTCGCCCCCGGCTTTTTTTCTTATCAGTTCTGTGCCGGTCACTATATTTCCCCACTGGTCGCTGCCCCCCATCTGCAGCTTACAGTTCTTGTTCCTGTAAAGCCAGCAGAAATCATAACCCTGTACTAACTGGTAAGTGAATTCGGTAAAGCTCATGCCTGTATCGCCTTCAATCCTTTTTTTCACACTGTCTTTGGCCATCATGTAGTTTACAGTGATGTGCTTGCCAACATCCCTTATAAAATCAAGAAATGTAAAATCTTTGAACCAATCATAGTTGTTTACCATTTCAGCAGAAGTATCACCACAGTTAAAATCAAGATATTTTTCCAACTGCTTTTTTACCCCTTTCTGGTTGTGACGTAATATTTCTTCGCTCAGTAAATTTCTTTCCTCGCTTTTCCCGCTGGGGTCGCCTACCATACCCGTGGCACCGCCCACCAGGGCAATGGGCTTATGCCCCGATCTTTGAAGGTGAACAAGCAATAAAATGGGGACCAGGCTGCCAATATGCAGGCTGTCGGCGGTGGGGTCAAACCCGATATAGGCCGTTGTCATCTCTTTTCTGAGTTGCTCTTCTGTGCCGGGCATGATGTCCTGTATCATACCCCTCCATCGTAATTCTTCTATCAGATTCATTTCTAAAACACTGGTTTTGAACAAAAGTAAGGCAGAAAGCTGTTGCGGTTTGCTGAAGGCAATATTTTTCTAAGCAATTCGTTTTCAATTCTTAGCCTTTTTGTTTCGCAGCCCTATGTTTTTCGGGGGCTAAAGACTAATTTTACAAGCAGCCCGTACGTATGAAAGCGAGTCTTATTCAAACGCTTATCGAAAATTGTCCGAATGAAACCAACCACCCTTTTCTTGTCCCTGCTGACGACTGTTATTTCTTTATCTGCCACTGCTCAGTTCAGGAAGTATTCCAATGAATTTTTAAACATCGGCGCAGGCGCCCGGGGTCTTGCTATGGGCGGGGCCCAGACAGCATCCGTCCAGGATGGCACTGCAGGTTATTGGAACCCCGCTGGCCTGGTGGGTGTAAAAAATAACCCACAGGTTAACCTGATGCATGCTGAATATTTTGCCGGTATCGGCAAATACGATTATATCGGCGTGGCCATACCCACATCCAGCAACAAAAGAACGATTGGTATCACCGGTTTGCGGTTTGCCGTGGATGATATCATGAACACTTTGTTCCTTGTTGAACCCGACGGCTCCATCAACTACAATAATATACAGGCTTTCTCCTCTGCTGATTATGCTTTCATTTTTTCATTCGCACAAATGATGAAAGAAACAGAGAAAAAGAAAATAAACTTTGGCCTGAATGCAAAAGTGATCCACCGCAGTGTAGGCAAATTTGCCAAAGCATGGGGTTTTGGCATTGATGCCGGGCTGCAGATGCAAATCAAAAAATGGAAGTTCGGCATTGCCGGCCGTGACATCACCAGCACCTTCAATGCCTGGTCGTTCAGTTTTACTGAGAGAGAAAAAGAAGTGCTGTACCTGACAAAAAATGAAATTCCCGTGAAGTCAACCGAATTGACCGCCCCCCGGCTGATACTGGGAGCAGCGAGGGATTTCAAACTGGGCAAGAAAGTAAGCCTGCTGGCCGAAGCAAACATTGATGTGACTTTTGACGGGCAGCGAAATACTTTATTAAGCGCCAACCCGGTAAGCGCCGACCCCAAACTGGGCCTGGAATTGAACATCAGCAATGTTTTTTATCTGCGGGGAGGAATCAATAACTTTCAGCGGGCTTTGTCTGACGGCGACACGGTGAACCAGAAAAAAGTATGGATTTACCAGCCCGGCGGCGGGGCCGGCTTTAAGATTGGCAATGTAACTATTGATTATGCTTTCATCAATCTCGCCAACCAGTCCAATCCGCTTTATACCCATGTGTTTTCCCTGAAATTAGACATGGTGAAAACAAAGAAGGAAAACGAAAAATAGACAGTACCCATAAAACCTGATCTGAATGAAAAAAAATTTACTCCTGTTGTCACTCTTTGCCGGGCTGCTTGCCCGGAGCCAGTCGTATAACAACGAGTGGATAGATTACAGCAAGACTTACTATAAATTTAAAGTGCCTGCCACCGGTTTGTACCGGATTGCACAACCTGTGCTGGCCACGGCCGGCCTGGGCGCAATGCCAGCTGAGCAGTTCCAGTTATGGAGAAACGGACAGCAGGTTCCCATATACACCACTATTCAGACAGGCGTGATGGGAGCCGGCGATTATATTGAATTCTGGGGAGAGATGAATGACGGCAAACCGGACAGGGATCTTTACCGGGTAACCGATCACCAGTTAAATAACAAATGGAGCCTGGAGACTGATACAGCCTATTATTTTCTGACTACCAATGCAGGATCCGGTAACCTGCGGCTGGTACCCGCCAGTTTTTCGCTGCCCAGTTCATTGACCCCCGATCCTTATTTTATACACACAGTGGGTAAGTATTACCGGGATAAATACCACCTCGGTTATGCAGCCATTGTAGGAGACTATGTGTATTCCTCTAATTACGAAAGCGGCGAGGGATTTACCTCAACCGATATGGGCGCAGGCGCCACGAGGACGGAAACATTCAATAACCTGAACCCTTATACCGGGGCCGGTGCACCTGTACCTGTGGTGAAAGTAAATGCAGCCGGCAATGCCTTAAATACAAGAACGGTCGAAATAAGAGTGAACGGAACCCTGATCGCCAACCCCGTTATGGATTTCTTTGAATACATTAAATTCAGCCAGCCGATAAATGTATCAGACATCAGTTCCGGCACTGCGGTGATAGAAGTAAAAAATGCCTGCCCCACCTCACCGGACAGGATGGTAACAGCACAGACCGAACTGATGTATGCCCGCCAGTTTAACTTTGGCGGGGCCAATAATTTTTATTTTGAACTACCGGCCAATTCTGCCGGTAATTACCTGGAGATAACCGGGTTCAATTATGGCAGTACCAGCCCTGTTCTGTACGACTTTACCAATGGTAAACGCTACATAGCCGACATTACCGCCGCACCCCTGGTAAGGGTGGAATTGCAGCCATCTGCCGCCGCCCGGAAACTGGTTTTAATTTCACAGGATGCATCGTTCCCGGTAATATCGGTTACCAGCCTGCAGCAGCGAAACTTTGTCAATTATTCATTATCTGCCAACCAGGGCGATTATCTTATCATTTCCCATTCGGCCCTGATGACAGGGCCGGGCGGAAACCCGGTGGAAAATTACCGGGCTTACCGGGCATCTGCAACCGGCGGTGGCCATAATGCAAAGATTTACCTGATTGACCAGTTAATTGATCAGTTCAGTTTTGGTATCAAAAATCATCCGCTTTCCATCCGCAATTTCCTGCGCTGGGCCAGGGCCGGTTTTGGTACCCCGATAAAAAATGTTTTTATAATTGGCAAAGGGCTGCAGTATATTCAAAACCATTTTTTCCAGAGCAATGCTAATATAAATGCGCTGTCATTTATTCCCACTTTTGGGCACCCTGCTTCTGATAATCTGCTCACAGCCGATCCGGGGCCTGATGTGACACCAAAGCTTTCTATAGGAAGGCTGTCTGTCATCAATGGCAACGAGGTGGCAATATACCTGGCCAAGGTTCAGCAATATGAACAAAAAATTGCGTTTCAATCGCCACTGATAGCCGATAAGGCATGGCAGAAAAATGTGGTGCAGGTGGTGGGCGCCGGAGATGGAACGCTGGGAAATATCCTCACCAACTCCATGAATGGTTTCGGCGCCATAATCAAAGACACATTTTACGGGGCCAATGTGCATCAGTTTACCAAAGTGAGCACAGCCCCTGTGGAACAGCTTAATGCTGCCAGGTTATACGGCCTTTTTGAAGAAGGCGTAGGTATGTTAACGTATTTCGGTCACTCATCTGCAAGCACCCTGGAGTTCAACCTGGACAACCCGGACGGGTATAATAATACCGGCAAGTATCCTTTGTTTATACTGCTGGGTTGTAATGCGGGGAATTTTTACAATTTTAACCTGGCCCGTCTTTCCACCAAAGAAACGATCTCCGAAAAATTTGTACTGGCCGATCAGCGGGGAAGCATCGCCACACTGGCCAGCACCCACCTGGGCATTGTGCATTACCTCGATATTTATAATTCCAGGACGATGATTTCATCTTCGGTTACACAGTACGGCAAATCCATGGGAGAAATTGTACGGGATGCCGTCAACCTGGTGTACAATCTTACTACCCAAAACGATTACTATGCAAGGTTCCATTGTGAACAAACCACCTTACATGGTGACCCCGCCCTACAATTAGACGCTTCATCCCCCAAACCTGATTATGTGATTGAGCCGCAACTGGTGGAGATCAATCCTTCCTTTATATCAGTGGCTGAAAACTCGTTTACCGTAAAAGCTAAATTTATTAATCTCGGGAAAGCCATCAGCCGGCCGACCGTGATAGAATTGAAACGTACCTATCCCGACCTTAGCACTGAAATCAGGAGGGATACCATTGCCGGCATCCGCTATATTGATTCATTGCTGTATAATATTCCTATCCTTTCCACCCGTGACAAGGGCCTGAATAAAATCAGCATCTGTATTGACCCTGACAACGCCGTGGATGAGTTATTTGAAACAAATAACTGCACTACCAAGGACTTCTTTAGCTATGAACATGAGATAAGGCCGGTGTAACCTCTCAACTTTGCCACCATCAACAAACAGGGCATAAAATTCCAGGCATCTACGGCCAATCCATT
>JBQTHS010000004.1:0-6324 GCA_052389635.1 Bacteroidota bacterium
ATCAAAAAACGGTTTCAGCGGTTCACTCCGTTACCGGCTGATTGGCGAAAGACCTGCCAACGAAGATAATTCCATAAAAGCACAGGGTTATTTTCTGCTTGATGCTGTGCTCAGCTACCGTATTAAAAAAATTGACTTCCATATTTCAGGTGAGAACCTGCTGAACAGGAACTGGCGGGAAGCACAGTTTGATACTGAATCAAGATTAAGATTTGAAACAAACCCCGTTTCTGAGATACACTATACGCCCGGCACGCCACTGTTTATAAAAGGCGGTGTTACATTCTATTTCTGATCAGGAAAAAGTTTTTATCAATCCCTCATCAAAAGAAAGGGGGTCATAACCCAGTTCTTTTTTTGCTTTATCAATAATAAATCCCGTTTTAAGCGGGCGGCGGGCCGGTTCTGTAAAATTCGCTGCCGTCACTTTCTTTATTAACGAGGAATCAAACCGGAGATACTGTGCCGTTTTGCATACCATTTGATATGGTGTAAGCACACCGGGGCCGGAAAGATGAAAAATTCCGGTCGCCTTTTTTTCAATAACTGACAGGATTCCTTTAGCGAAATCTCCGACATAAGTGGGAGTGCGGAGCTGGTCGTCCACCACGCTGTACTCCTCTCCTTTTGCTAATTTTCCTTTTGTGATGCTCAGGATATTCCCGCGGCCTGTTACCGGTTTGCCGTACAGCAGCACTGTTCTCACAATGGACCATTCATGGGGATATCGATTCACTTCTTTCTCGGCCAGCAGTTTGGTAGCGCCATAATAATTGACCGGGCCGGGTTCATCTTCCTCCCTGTACATGCCCCGCACTCCGTCAAAAATAAAATCAGTGGAAACAAAGATGAAAAAGCAGCGCTGCTTTTCTGCAGCCTGTAGCAGGTTAATTGTTCCTTCAACATTAATCTTATAAGCAAGGGCCTGCTGCAGTTCACAATCATCCGGTTTGCTCATAGCGCCGGCATGCACCAGCACATCCGGCTTATTTTTTTCAAAAACAGGCCATACAGTTTCCGGAAGGGTGAAGTCCATTGACACATACTGGAATTTTTCATGGCTGCTGAAAGGCAAACGGCATTTGCCCCTGCCAGTTGCCAGCACTCTGTGATTTGATACAAGCAGTTGTTCCGTGAGATAATACCCCAAAAAGCCATTGGCGCCGGTAATCAGCACTTCCATGTCCAAATGTAACTATCCTGCATGTAAAAGGGTTGCCGCTGACAACCCTTTTATACAGCTGATCCTGTGATCTTAAAATACTTTTTTCACCGGCTGTTTAGCGGCACTGCCAAACTTCGGCGTGATGCCCATATTATAAAAGGTAAATGAATAAATATCGGCCGTTGTCTCCAGCGCTTTTTTCAGGTTGCTGGCGCCGTGACCGGAGTTTACGTCAATCCTTATCAGCAGCGGGTTATTGCCCTGGTAATGTTCCTGCAAGGCAGCTGCATATTTAAAAGAGTGTGCTGGCACCACCCTGTCATCATGATCTGCCGTGGTAACAATGGTGGCCGGATAACTGATGCCGGGTTTAATATTATGAAGCGGTGAATAAGCCAGCAGGTTTTTAAAATCGGCGGGGTTATCACTGCTTCCATATTCGGCAATCCAGTTCCAGCCAATGGTAAACTTATGAAACCGCAGCATATCCATCACCCCCACCTGCGGGATCGCCACTTTGAAAAGTTCTGGCCGCTGGTTAATGACTGCACCTACCAGCAATCCGCCGTTGGAACCTCCCTGTATGGCCAGGAAATCTTTTGAAGTGTATTTTTTCTCAATAAGGTACTCGCCTGCTGCGATGAAATCATCAAACACATTCTGCTTCTTCAGCCTCATGCCTGCCTCATGCCATTTCTCGCCGTATTCACTTCCACCCCGCAGGTTGGCAATGCAGAAGATACCGCCCTGTTCAAGCCAGGTGATCCTTGAGGGTGAAAAAGAAGGGTTGCTGCTGATATTAAAACCGCCATACCCATAAAGGATTGTGGGGTTTTTCCCGTTCCTCGCCGTTCCTTTTTTATAGGTAATGAACATGGGGATTTTTGTTCCGTCTTTGCCGGGGTAAAACACCTGTTCTGTAACAAAATCTTCAGGGCTGAACTTCACTTCGGGCTTTCTGAACACTACGCTCTTTCCTGTGGCGATATCATACTTATAAATAGTGGGCGGAAAAGTGACAGATGTGAAAGTGTAGAATACAAACTTATCTGCCTTCTCGCCTCCGAATCCCCCAGCAGTGCCTAATGCCGGCAGCTTTACTTCTCTTTCCATTTTTCCTTTATGATCATACACATAAATACGGCTGGTTACATCTTTCAGGTAATTGACAAAGAGTTTACCTCCTGCAGAACCTACAGATGATATATTTTCGGTTTTTTCAGGTATCACCACCTGCCATTTGTCCGGAAAGGGGTTTTGCGGATCCATTGAGATCAACCTTCTGTTTTTTGCCCCATCATTGGTTAATATCAGGAAACGGCCATTTATCTCACCAACAAAACTGTAATTGAAATCCCCGGCCTCTTTTATCAGCGGTTTAAATTGCTTATTGTCTGATTTGCTGTCATAATACCAAAGTGCATTACCATCCTTGCCTTTTCCCCTGTCGCTTATGTTCAGTAAAACATAACGCTGGCTTTCATCGGTAAATACGCCATGAAAACGTTGCGGGTTGGCCGGGTCCTCATATACCAGCATATCCTCACTTTGCTGTGTGCCCGCTTTGTGATAATACACCTGGTGATTTTCATTTTTGGTGGAAAGTTCCTTTCCTTTTTCCGGCGCCGGGTAGCGGCTGTAAAAGAACCCGTCTCCCTGCCAGGCGGCTCCCGATACCTTCACCCACATAAGTGAATCGGGCAGGTATTGCAGTGTTTGCATGTCCATAATATAATAAGTGCGCCAGTCACTGCCGCCTTTTGATTTTCCCACTACGGCATAACGACCGTCCTTAGATAATGAGAAAACAGCAAGGCTTGTAGTGCCATCTGCCGAAAATTTGTTTGGATCCATCACCATTTCGGGCTTGCCGGCAAGCCCTTTTTGCCTGTACACCACACTTTGATTCTGCAGCCCGTCATTTTTTGAGAAATAGAAGTACTCGTTTTTTCTGGAAGGTGATGAATATCTGGGGTAGTTATTAATTTCCTCAAGACGTTTCAGCCAGCCTGCCCGGTAAGATATCTTATCAAGATAACCGAACGTAACTTTATTCTGCTCCGTTACCCATTGTTTGGTGTCTTCACTCCAGTCATCTTCCAGCCAGCGGTAAGGATCGGGCACTTTGGTGCCATGATAGTCATCAACAGTTTCACCTTTTTTTGTTTGCGGGTAGGCCAACTGCGCTGAAACCCACAAAGGCAGCGACAACAGGAGAAGAAAGAAAAGCTTTCTCATAACTACATATTTTATATGCTTAAAGTTAAACGAATGTACCATACAGGGATGGTTGTTTTTACAAACGGTTGCCACCGGCAAACAGCTGTTAGTGTGTGTGGCATACACATAAAAACAAATACCTATTTTTGTCTGATTAACTGAAAAAATGGTAAAAAAGATTATAAGAGCAGGAGTTCTTACATCCGGCGGCGATTCTCCGGGCATGAATGCAGCCATCCGGGCCGTTGTGCGTACCGGGCTTTATCATGGCCTTGAAATGTACGGCATCATGCGGGGTTACCAGGGTCTGATAGAAGATGATATTTACAGGATGGAATCCCGGTCGGTGGCCAATATCATCCAGCGGGGCGGCACCATTCTGAAAACAGCCCGCTGCAAAGAATTTTTTGAATATGAAGGGCGGAAAAAAGCGTACGAAAGTTTAAAAAGGCGTGATATTGACGGGTTGGTCATCATTGGTGGCGACGGCTCATTCCGGGGTGCGGTGAAGTTCAGCGAGGAGTTCGGCATTCCCTGCATCGGGCTGGCAGGCACTATTGATAAAGATATCAACGGCACCGATTTCACTATCGGTTTTGACACCGCCGTAAACACTGCAGTGGAAGCCATTGACAAGATACGGGATACCATGGATGCACATGACCGCATCTTCATCATTGAAGTGATGGGCCGTGATGCCGGTTATATCGCCCTGCACAGCGGCATTGCCACTGGTGCAGAAAACATTCTGATACCCGAACGAAAAACCAACATGAACGATATTATTGCATCGCTGCTGGAAAAAGAACGCCGGAAAAAACTGGTGAACCTGATAGTGGTGGCCGAGGGAGATGATTTTGGCGGGGCAAACAAAGTGCAGTCCATTCTGAAAGAACAATTACCTAACGCAGAGATCAGGGTTTGTATTCTCGGGCATATTCAGCGGGGTGGCTCGCCCAGTTGCCTTGACAGGCTCATCGCAAGCCGTATGGGTTATCATGCGGTGGAATGTTTGCTGGAAGGACGGCATAATGTCTTTGTGGGTATCACCAACAACAAAATGAATTATATGCCGCTGGAAAATGCTGTGAAGAACAAAGGCAAAATCAGCGACGAATGGATGAAGATCGTTAAAATACTGGCCAGCTAAATGAATTCAGTTTCTGTAACAAGACCGGATATGAAATACGGCAACAAGTAATCATCTTATGAGCAAGCATATTGAAAAATACCTGCACAAGGATTTCGATAAAGAGGCTGGCCGGCAGCACGCCTACAAGCGGACCAAGATAGTGGCCACGGTAGGCCCTGCCTGTGATTCGTACGATCAGTTACTGGAACTTGTAAAGGCAGGAGTAAATGTTTTCAGGCTGAATTTTTCGCATGGAAGCTATGAAGATAAAATCAGGATCATTGAGCATATCCGGCTTATTAATAAAAAAGAACCCTACAACATTGCCATCCTGGCCGACCTGCAGGGCCCCAAACTGCGGATAGGCGAGCTGGAAGGCGACTCACTGCAGATAATGGAAGGCGACATACTTACTTTTACCAATGAGAAGGTGACAGGCACCAAAGAAAAGATATATGTGTCTTACCCCGATTTTCATAACGATGTGCAGGTGGGTGAGAAAATACTGATTGATGACGGCAAACTGGAAGTAGTGGTGAAAGAAATAACAAAGAATGATGAGGTGAAAGTGGAAGTAACACTTGGCGGAACATTGTTGCCCAAAAAAGGAGTGAACCTTCCTGACACCAGTATTTCACTTCCTTCGCTTACCGAAAAAGACCTGACTGACCTTGAGTTCATGATCAATAATCATGTGGACTGGGTGGCTTTGTCTTTTGTAAGAAAAACAGAAGATATTATAGACCTGAAAAAAAGGCTGAAGGATGCCGGCAGCAAAGCCAAAGTGATTGCAAAAATTGAAATGCCTGAAGCCCTGAAGAATCTTCGTGACATTATTTTGGAAAGCGACGGGGTGATGATTGCACGGGGAGACCTGGGTGTGGAACTCCCGATTGAAGAAGTGCCGCTGATCCAGAAAGATATCATTAAAAAATGCCTGCACCGGGCCAAGCCGGTGATTGTGGCCACCCAGATGATGGAAAGCATGATAGACCGCACCAAACCCAACCGCAGTGAGATCACCGATGTGGCCAATGCCGTGCTGGAAGGCGCCGATGCAGTGATGCTGAGCGGTGAAACAGCTACCGGAAAATATCCGAGGCTGGTAGTGGAAACAATGAGCAAAATCATCCTGGAGATTGAAGGCAAAGCTTATGATTATAACCGGGAAGAAATACTGAAGCCACAGCCCCATTCCCCGTCTTTTCTCAGTGATGCCATTTGCTACAATGCCTGCAAGCTGGCACAGGATGTGGGAGCCAATGCTATTATCGGGATGACGCAAAGCGGCTATACCGGTTTTATGCTGAGCAGCTACCGGCCCCAATCTTTGCTTTATATTTTTACCAAAGAAAGATCATTGGTGAACCAGCTTAGCCTTAGCTGGGGGGTAAGGGCCTTCTTTTACAGCGAAGAAGAAAGTTTAGATGATATTTTCTTTGACCAGATTGAAATACTGAAACAAAGGGGCTTTGCTAAAAGCGGCGATGTGTTTGTAAGTACAGGAAGCACACCGGTACATCTGCACCTGCCCACCAATGTCATCAAAATCGCAAAGGTGGAATAGACCGGCAGCATTACCTTATTATCACTTCATCAATAAACAGGTGAGACGGGCTGCCGGCGCTCTCATGCCAGGCGGGGAGCTTGCCGCCACTAACGGCCCTTATCCTCACAAATCTTGTTCTTGCCTTTACACCCACCCCCATTTCCTTTGTTTGCGCCGGCCCTTCTGCGGGCGGTACGGTATTTACAATTTTCCCCAATTCAGTGAAATTTTTTCCATCCGAACTGATCTCTGCTGTTA
>JBQTHS010000005.1:0-82208 GCA_052389635.1 Bacteroidota bacterium
GGTACTCTGGCAGCAGGGGTTTGCCGAACTCAGTTTCTCAGCTAAAAACGTACAGGAAGCTGTTATTCTTATTGCCCTGCTGGGTATTGTGGGCAGCGCCATTGCCACCGCATTGTTTTATATACTGGTGAAAAAATCCGGGGGGCTGTTTGCCTCATTGGTTACTTACGGCATCCCCTTCGTGGCGTTGTTCCTGGGCTTTATGGACGGGGAAAAAATTACCTGGCTGGAGTTTATCTGCCTCGGAATTATTTTGCTGGGGGTTTATCTTGCTAACCGGCCTGAAAGAAAGAAGAAGGAGGCCTGAGGCCGGAAAGAAGTATTCCACTCCGGGATGCTCTCTGATTTCCTCTTACACAGACATTATCTCTTTTTCTTTCGCAGTAAGATGTTTTTCCACTGCTGCCGTGAACTTGTCTGTTACCTGCTGCACATCCGCCTCGGCATCTTTGGCGGCATCTTCGCTCAGCCCGTTTTTCTGGAGGCGTTTGATATGCTCAATAGCGTCCCTGCGGATATTGCGGATAGCCACCTTGGAATGTTCCCCTTCGCTATGACATTTTTTTACCAGTTCTTTTCTTCTTTCTTCAGTAAGAGGTGGTAAAAAGAGGCGGATCAATGCCCCGTCATTTTGGGGGTTGATACCGATATTAGCTGCGATAATGGCCCTTTCGATAGGCTGCAGCATGTTTTTCTCCCATGGCTGAATGCTGAGCGTCCGGGCATCCATGATACTGATATTGGCCATCTGGTTGATGGGCATGGGCGAACCATAGTAATCCACCACTATGCCATCCAGTATCTGGGGGTTCGCCTTTCCGGCTCTTATTTTTACCAGTTCCGATTCCAGGTGGTTGATGGCTTTTTTCATATGGTCATCAGCGCCGGCTACAATTGATGCAATATCTTCTGCCATAGTAGTAATTATTTGTTATGCTTTGTCTTTCAGCGGAAGGCAAAGCTACTGAAACGGATGAATCCAAAAAACATGCCCCGGTTATGCTGACCGGGGCACAAAAAAAAGTAAAATGATGCTGATAGTATCAGTTGTTTTTTGCTGCGGAAGCTTCCTTGGCCAATGTCACCACTTTAGGCGCTGTTTTCAGTTTGGCTTTACCATCAGCCTCCCTGGCTACTACCAGGGTGCGGCGGCGGGCATTACCATAATATAATAGTCCCAATCCTGAAAAAGCAAGTACCAGCAGGATCAGCAGCAGGTAATTGGGCCCCAGCGACCTGCCCAACCAGGCAAGAACGATGAAGCTAATGTTTACAGTAACACAGGTGAAAGTAACAGCCCCATGGCTAAAACCCCTGTCGAGCAGTAAGTGATGCACATGGTTTCGGTCCGGGGTAAAAGGTGACCGCCCATTAAATATCCGGATGCTGAAAACCCGCAGGGTATCCAGCAATGGTACCATCAGCACAGAAAAACCAATGGCTGCCGCTGCAGGTATCTGTATGGCAGTAAACGGCGCATCGGCCACATTGATAAATTTAATTACAAGGATAGAGTTGATCAGGCCGATCATCAGTGACCCGGAATCCCCCATAAATATTTTGGCCGGTTGATGATTGAATATCATAAACGCTACTAAACTGCCTGCCATGGAGAAAGCCAGTAATGCGTAAGCCTGGTAATCTATGGCAAAGAAGTAAACGCCAAACACTGACATGGTAAGAATGCCGAGGCTGGCGGCAAGACCATCCACTCCGTCTATCAGGTTGAAGGAATTAATGACAACGATAATAGTAAGATAAGAAAGTGCCAGACTGAATGCCTCAGGGAGTTCATTAAACCCCAGCAGGCCATGCATACTGCCGAGCCGTATCCCACCCAGGTGAATAAGGATGGAAGCTGCTATTATCTGTCCAATGAATTTTTTGGTGGCCGAAAGTATCATCAGGTCGTCTTTCAGACCAAGGAAGAAAATGACTAATGCAGCGGCAAAAAAGTATTGAAACTCAGGGTTCAGGTAGCCTTGTATGGAAAGTAGTGAAGCCAGCAGGAACCCCCCAAAAATGCCTACTCCACCAAGCGAAGCCACCAGCCGGGTATGAACTTTTCTTTCATCGGGTATGTCATATAGTTTCTTCTGTTCCGCCACCTGGAGGATGACCGGGATAGCTAGAAAGGTGATGATAAAAGCCACAGAAGCAGTCAGTAAAACATCCAGCATCACGGCAGTTTTAATGAGATACAAAAATAGGTTATAGCCTTCATGGTTCTTACATTAAGCTTACATTTTTAATGCTTTACCATTAATTTTCTGTAAACACAGGATAAGTGAATTTGTTGGCAAGTAGAGTACCCGGGATGGATTTTGTATTGAAAAAGATTGCACATTTGCTGCGCAATCCCGGATTTGAACGGACAAGATACAAAAAGTTTAATAAGCACAAATTTTATGGCAGAACTCACCTCCATTGCATCCCAGATACGTCGTGATATTGTAAGAATGGTGCATGGCGCCAGCAGCGGCCATCCCGGTGGATCGCTGGGCTGTACCGAATTTTTTACTGCCCTTTATTTCAAAATAATGAAGCATAACCCGGCATTTAATATGGATGCAACCAATGAGGATGTTTTTGTGTTGTCCAATGGCCACATTTCCCCGGTGTTTTATTCTACCCTGGCCCGTGCCGGGTATTTTGATGTAAAAGAACTGGCCAGTTTTCGTAAAATCAATTCAAGGTTACAGGGCCATCCTGCCACCCATGAACACCTGCCGGGTGTACGCATTGCCTCAGGTTCGCTGGGCCAGGGTATGAGTGTGGCTATTGGAGCTGCACTTACTAAAAAACTGAACGGGGAAGAGAACATCGTTTTCTCCTTGCATGGAGATGGCGAACTGGACGAAGGGCAGGTATGGGAAGCAGTGATGTTTGCTGCACATCATAAGGTAGATAATCTTATCTCCACCATTGACTGGAACGGCCAGCAGATTGACGGCCCTACTGATAAAATAATGGGACTGGGCAATATCCGTCAGAAATTTGACGCTTTTGGCTGGACCACCCTTGAAATGAATGGTAATAATATGGAGGATGTGGTCGTCACCCTTGAAAAAGCTAAAGCAATGACTGGCCAGGGCAAGCCTATCGCCATCATGATGCACACAGCTATGGGCAAGGGAGTTGATTTTATGGAAGGCACTCATGAGTGGCATGGCATTGCACCGAATGACGAGCAACTGACAAAAGCTTTGGCTCAGATTCCCGAAACCCTGGGAGACTATTAAATAGCTGACTCATCTGATAATCAATCAATAATTATTGGTTATTCACTCCGTAATGAGAATTCCTGTCCCGCCGCTTTTCTGGCAGGAATCCACGACGCCAGCAATGAAATGAAAAAAACAGTGCCGCCTACCAGCAGAAAATCTATCAGCCGCAGTTTTACGGGAAAATGACTTATCAGGAACGAGCCACCCAGCGGGATCAGTTGAAACTCGGTTTGTAACCAGGCTACCAATAGAGCAAGCAGCATACCGATGCCGCCGCCAATCAAAGCCAGCAGCATCCCCTCGCTTAAGAAAACCCGTTGAATAAAGTTACCGTGTCCCCCCAAAGCATGAAGCACACTGATATCTTTTTGTTTTTCAAGCACCAGCATGGTCAGTGCCCCTATCATGTTAAACGCCGCCACTACCAGTATCAGGCAGAGTATGCCGTAAATCACCCAGCGCTCCACCGTCATGATGGAGTAAAGACTGCGGTTTTGTTCATACTTGTTCTGTACCAGGTACCCGGCGCCAAAGATTTTTTGCACTGATCTTTTTATCTCACTGGTTTTGGAGGCATCAGCCAGTGCAATTTCAAGACCGCCATATTCATCAGCCTCCAGTTTCAGCGCTTTTTTTACAAAATCAATATTGGTGATACCGTATTTATTGTCAAAGTCCTGCTGGATCATAAAAGCAGCCGAGGAGTAAATGCTGTCATTGCTGATATCATCCAGCAGGTTTATCTGTTCTGAGTTGTTTTTTCTTGGCAGGTAAACTTTCAATATAAAAATGTTCCGGTCAGCCACAATGCCAAGGGCCCCCTCTACTCCTGCACCAAGGATCAGCCTGGGAGTCTCTTCGTTCCCTAAATCATATTTACCATTTACCAGGTGGTTGGCCACTCCTGTTGTATAGCGGTAGTTTTCATCCACACCTTTCATGTAAACCACGGACTGATAATCTCCATTCTGCACCAATGCTTTTTCTTCGACCACCAGCGAAAAATTCCGGATCCCCTTAATGGCTTTCAGTTGTTGCAGTTGCTCTGGTGAGATGGTGATTGTCTTGCCGGAGGCAGGAGAAATTTTCAAATCTGTGTAAAAAGAGGAGTAAAGGGACTTTACCAGCCCTTCAAACCCGTTGAATACACTCAGCACCAGAATGAGTGCTGCGGTGCCAAATACAATCGCAACGATACTTGTCCATGCAATTATATTGATGGCATTAGTGGATTTTTTGGCTTTGAAGTAGCGCCAGGCAAAGAGAAAATGCAAAGTATGGGGTGATTGGTTAATTATTATTCAGGCTGGTCTTTCTTTTCTTCACTTATCTTTTTAAACAACTCTTCCATTTTAAAAACATGGTCCAGGGTGTCATCCTGAAAAAACTTTAAGACCGGTATGCTGCGTAACTGGTGTCTTACTTTGGCGGCCAGTTCCTTTTTTATCTCATGATGCCGGTCTTCGATTTTGTGCAGTGCCGCCTTTACGTCGTTTACCTGGAAAAAGCTCAGGTAAAACCTGGCTTCCAGCAAGTCGGGGGTCACTTTCACCGAGGCAATGGATACCATTCCCGCATTCATCATATTCAGGCCCATGCGCTGAAAAATACTGTTCATCTCCTCATTCAGCAACCCGGCTATCTGTTTCTGTCGTTTACCTTCTTCCATGATTACAAGAATTAACGGCCCGCCGTCGCCAAGGCTGTGGCGGACGGAGTAAAATTAGTTACTTTGCGGCTTCGCAGCAGAAGCAATTTACATGAAGCAATACGGCAGGATTTTCCGGTATTTAAAAGACTACAAGGGTAAAATTGTTCTTTACTTCCTTTTTATCTTATTGAGCATCCTTTTTTCCATTGTGTCTGTTGGTATGCTGATGCCTTTTTTGCAATTAATATTCGTTGGCACCAAACCTCCGGGCAGCAGCGGCAACTTTATCATTCAGTCCATGAATGATTTTCTGAACGACTCCGTTGCCACAAGGGGCAAAGTGGCCACCCTCGGCACCATTTGTGTGCTGATGGTTGTGTTCATTATCCTGAAGAATTTTTTTCTATATCTCTCCTTCTACGTCCTGAACCCGCTGAAGAACAAAGTGGTGAACCGGTTGCGGGAAGATCTGTATGACAAGATACTGAGGCTGCCTATCGGCTTTTTCAACGAAAAAAGAAAAGGCGACCTGATGAGCCGCATGGCCAATGATGTGGGGGAAGTGGAAGGCTCCGTGGTAGGTACTTTGGAAGGCTGGATCAGGGATCCTATGACCATCATCGTGACACTGACTGTACTTTTTCTTATCAGTGTTCAGCTCACCCTGTTTATTCTTATTCTTATTCCGGTACTTGGTCTTGTTATCGGAAGGATAACCAGGTCGCTGAAAAAACATTCCGAAGAAGTGGCAAGAAAAAACGGGGAAACCTTTTCCATTATTGATGAAACGCTGGGCGGCCTGCGGGTCATTAAGGCTTTTAATATAGAAAAGCTGCTGCGCCTGAAATTTTTCAGCACCAACGAAGAATTGCTGGCTGCCAAAAACAATATCGGCTACCGGCGGGATCTTGCCTCCCCTCTCTCAGAAGTGCTGGGGGTGTTGCTTTTTACCATCGTACTGTACTATGGCGGACGCCTGGTATTCCGCGGCGAATTGCTGGAAGCCTCCGCCTTTCTTGGTTTCCTCGGCATCTTCTATAATATTATTAACCCGGCCAAATCACTATCCACTTCGTTCAGCAATATGCGCAAAGGCGCTGCAGCCATCAACCGGATAGAAGAAATATTGCTAACACCGGTTACTGTTGACGACAACCCCAACGGAAAACAACTGACTGCTTTTACAGATAAGATAGAATTCAGGAATGTGAGTTTCGCTTATGATGACGCCGTGATACTGGATAATATCAACCTGGTTGTAGAAAAAGGAAAAACGGTGGCGCTGGTGGGTTCCAGCGGCGCCGGTAAATCCACCCTCGCTGACCTTGTTCCGCGGTTTCATGATGTGACAGGCGGTGAGGTATTGATTGACGGCATCAACATCAGGGATTATTCATTGCATTCTGTCCGAAGCCTGATGAGCGTTGTGACACAGGAACCCATTCTCTTTAATGATACCATTGCCAATAATATTGCGCTTGGACAGCCCGGAGCAACGGAAGAACAAATAAAAGCCGCTGCCATCATTGCCAATGCCCATGAGTTTATTATCAAAAAAGAGGGGGGTTACAACAGCAATACCGGCGACAGGGGTACCAAACTGAGCGGTGGTGAACGACAAAGGCTGACCATTGCAAGAGCTGTACTTAAGAACCCGCCGATATTAATTCTTGATGAAGCTACTTCTTCCCTCGATACCGAAAGTGAACGACTGGTGCAGGATGCCATCAACAATATGATGCAGAACCGCACCAGCATCGTCATTGCCCACCGCCTCAGCACCATCCGCCACGCAAATGAGATCATCGTACTGCAGAATGGAAAGATTGTGGAAAGAGGGAATCATGAGCAGTTGCTGGCGCAAAATGGTTTTTATAAACGATTGGTTGAAATGCAGGAGGTGAAATAACCGGCGATATAAATTTTCTCCGTTGAAAAATATTCTTAAGCTCCCATACTACTTTATCAAAAATCTGCAGTATAACCGGCAGACATTCCGGGTGATGAAAAAGGTACTCCGGCCTGATTCCAACTGTATAGATATCGGTTGCCACACCGGGAGGGTTCTTGACCGGATGATAGGACTGGCGCCGGAAGGCTCCCACCGGGGGTTTGAACCACTGCCCCATCTCTATGAAAGCTTAAACAAAAGTTCAAGGGCTCAAAAGCCACCATATTCCCGTATGCGCTGAGTGATGCGGAAGGCGCCGCTTCATTCAAATACGTAAAAAATTCTCCGGGCTACAGCGGTTTTAAACGACGCACCTATCATATTCCATTCCCGGAAATTGAAGAGATAACAGTTGAAAAAGCAAGACTGGATTCGGTTATCCCTGTTGATATTAAAATTGATTTCATCAAACTGGATGTAGAAGGAGCTGAACTGGAAGTTTTAGCCGGTGCAGAACAGACCATAAAAAGAAACAGGCCTTATGTTGTTTTTGAACATGGTATTGGCGCAGCCCTGCATTACGGCACCGGGCCGGATGCCATTTTTAAGTTTTTTTCTGACTGCGGACTGAAAATTTCCCTGATGGGCGACTGGTTGCGTAATAAAGCCCCCTTGAACCATGCTGCCTTTTCAAAACAATTTTACAGGGACCTGAATTATTATTTTATTGCTCATTGCTGAGGCAACTTTGCCGTATGAGAATGTTTCTGTACAAGGTTTGACTATTAATTTCTCAGCACCTCCCTGCTTATCACCAATTTCTGTATCTCACTGGTTCCCTCCCCAATCGTACACAGCTTTGCATCGCGGTAGTGTTTCTCCACCGGGAAATCTTTTGTATAACCGTAGCCGCCAAAGATCTGCACAGCATCGTTTGCTGCTTTCACCGCCACCTCGCTGGCATAGTATTTTGCCATGGCGGCTTCTTTGGTCATAGGTTGCTTTCTTTCTTTCAGATCGCAGGCCTGTAAAGTGAGTAATTCGGCAGCAGCAATTTCGGTGGCCATATCCGCCAGTTTAAAGGAGATCCCCTGGAAATTAGAAATGGGCTGGTCAAACTGGTACCGCTCCTGCGAATATTTCAAAGCCGCTTCATAAGCGCCTTTAGCAATGCCGAGGGATAAGGAGGCGATAGAGATCCTTCCACCGTCCAGCACTTGCATCGCCTGTTTAAACCCATCACCAATTTCACCCAAACGATTGGCATCGGGTATGCGGCAGTTATCAAACACCATTTCAGCCGTTTCGCTGGCCCTCATCCCGAGTTTGTTTTCTTTTTTTCCGGCGCTGAAGCCGGGGGTTCCTTTCTCCACTACAAAAGTGGTGGAGTTATTTTTTGTTCTTGGCTCACCGGTGCGGCAAATCACTACGGCAATATCACCACTTTTGCCATGGGTAATCCAGTTCTTGGTCCCGGTAATTACCCAGTCGTTGCCATCCTTTAGTGCCGTACATTTCATATTGCCTGCATCGCTGCCGGTATTGGCTTCCGTAAGGCCCCAGGCGCCAAGCCATTCAGCCGTTGCGAGTTTGGGCAGCCATTTTTTCTTCTGCTCCTCATTTCCAAATGTGAGTATGTGGCCGGAGCAAAGTGAATTATGTGCCGCCAGGCTGAGCCCGATGGAACCGCACACTTTTGCCACTTCTTCAATGATGGTCTTGTATTCAAAATAAGACAGGCCTGCGCCGCCGTATTCCTCCGGCACCAGCACCCCCATCATACCCAGTTTGCCCATTTCTTTGAAAACCTGTACAGGAAATTCCTGACTTTCGTCCCACTCCATTACATGCGGTCTGATATGTTGCTGTGCAAAATCCCTGGCCGTTTGCGCCACCTGCTGTGTAAGCTCTGAGGGTTGAAAATTCATAAATTCCGCTGTTGCTGTTTATTTTAATTAACTGTGCCACTCCAAAAGGGGTGGCACTGCCTTGGGCCTCCAGGGGATGGCAAGCAATCGTAGTTCCGCTCTTCGGCAAGCTATGAGCTTACTACTGGTGCAATCATTAGAGGCGGGTGCAAGTAATGGAAAAAGGATTAAACTAACAAGTGTTAGGCCCGGAATTTTTCAACCGGTTAGTCCCTTATGAAAACTGAAGGATAAGCCCATCATAAGCGAGGTGGATACCGGTTGGAAGTTCGGCTTCAATCGCCCGGTGCTGCCCCAACTGGTGAGAGATATGGGTGAAATAAGCTGCCGGCACCCGCAGTTCCTGCACAAGCGCTATTGCTTCCTCCAGGTTGAAATGGGAGATATGCTTCTTTTTGCGCAGGGCGTTCAGCACCATTGCTTCGCTTCCCCTTATCTTTTCTTTTTCCGGTTCATCAATCCGGTTGGCATCGGTAATATAGGTGAACTTGCCAAACCGGAAACCCATCACCGGCATCTTCAGGTGCCATACAAGCACCGGCGCAACGGGAATGTCACCGATGATAAAAGGGTCAAGTGTGATCGTATTCAGGTTCAATTCCGGAATGCCGGGGTATTTAGTGTCGGTAAATGCATAATAAAAATCCCGGCGAACGGCTTCCTCTGTCAGCGAATCAGCATATATCTGGATTGGTTTTTTTGTAAAAAAGTTATAGGCCCGGATATCATCCAGCCCCGCCAGGTGGTCTTTATGCGGATGGGTGAATAGCACCGCATCAATGTGTTTTACTTTCTGCCGCAACATCTGGTAGCGGAAATCGGGACCGGTATCCACTACAATAGTTGTTTGAGCTGACTGCACCAATATGCTGGATCGGAGACGGTTGTCCTTTTTGTCGGTGGAAATACACACTTCACATTCGCAGCCGATCATCGGTACGCCGCCGCTGGTGCCGGTTCCGAGGAAAGTTACAGTGAGAGGAGGACAGGTCATAGGGTAAAGTTAATTCCTGCCCGAATGATTCGGTCAGGCGGGGGTTAAATAGTTAATCAGGTATTTGGGGTATTCCAAATTAACCCTGCCTGACCGGAAGGCAGGCAATCAACTAATTAACTAATTCCCTTTTTCTTTTGTTTCAAGCCTGGAAATAATCTCCAAATAAAGCTTTTTTGATTCCTCTGTCAGCTCTTCTGCATTTATCTCCAGTTGGGGGAGCAGGTCAATCAGGGTATTGATGCGGCCTTCCGTTTGCAGGAACTTATTCAGCACCACCACTTTTTTGGATTCAAGAATGCAATAGCCGCTTTGAAAAGTGCCCCGTTCATAGCGCAGCACATAGCCGGCCTCTTTGGGAATTCCTTCAAGTTTATCGAGAGTGGATTGAGTGTATTTCATCGTGAAAGGGCAATTGTTAATTGTCAATGATCCCGGCAAATTTAAAAGGCATTTCTCTCAGGCCATTTTAATATCCACTCTACTTTTCCACAACCCATTCACTACTCACCATTCACCTACTTGCTCTGCATCTTTATCACCGGCACTATCATTTCTTCCAGGCTTACCCCTCCATGCTGAAAAGTATTGCGGTAATAGTTTACATAGTGATTGTAATTATTGGGATAACACAGGAACCCGTCTTCTTTGGCAAATATGTAAGAAGAATTAACTGTCGGCACCGGCAGTCCGGCCTCCCTCGGGTCACGGAAAGCCAGCACTTCTTTGGCTTCATAGTTCAGGTTGCGCCCATGTTTATAGCGCAGGTTGGTGGTGGTTTGCTTATCCCCCACCACCTTGTAAGGCGATTTCACCCTTACGCTGCCATGGTCGGTCGCCAATACTATTTTGATATTCTTATCCGCAATTTTTTTCAGCGCCTGGTGCAGCGGCGAATGCTCAAACCATGAAGAGGTGATGCTGCGGTAGCTCATCTCATCTCCCGCCAGTTCTTTCAGCACTTCCATTTCCGTACGGGCATGGCTCAGCATGTCCACAAAATTGTAAACGATCACATTCAGGTCGTTATTCAGCAGGTTGTGAATGTTGTTGACCAGGTCAAGACCTGCCTGGTTATTCACTACTTTGGTATAGGATGCCTTTAAATCAGCTTTCCCAAGCCTTTTTAACTGTGCCCTGAAAAATTCTTCTTCATGCAAATTCTTTCCGCCCTGTTCATCATCATTCTTCCATTGGGTGGGAAATTGTTTTTCAATATCAACAGGCATCAACCCTGAAAAAATAGCATTGCGGCAATATTGGGTAGCCGTGGGCAGGATGCTGTAAAAACTGTCTTCTTCCAGTATGCGGAAACTTTCTGAAAATATGGGCTGGATAGCCTTCCACTGGTCAAACCTCAGGTTGTCAATCAGCACAAAGAACAGGGGGATTCCTTTCTCTGCATGAGGCAACACTTTAAATTTAAAAAGGTTGTGACTCATCACCGGGCCATCCGTGCTCTTGGGTGATACCCAATTGGCATAATTCCTTGAAACAAACTTGAAGAATTCGGTGTTGGCCTCACTCTTCTGGTTCTGCAATATTTCCTGCATCTCCGGGCTGTCACTTTTTTCCATTTCCAGTTCCCAGTACACTAATTTTTTATAGATATCCATCCACTCGTTATAATCCGGGTTACTGTTCAATGCTGTAAAGAGATGGCGGAACTGCTGCTGGTATGCCGTCGTTGTCTTTTCTGCTACCAGCCTGCGGTTATCAATTATTTTTTTTAAACTCAGCCACACCTGGTTAGGATTAACCGGCTTGATCAGGTAATCGCTTATTTGCGAACCGATGGCCTCATCCATCAGGTTTTCCGTCTCATTCTTGGTAATCAGCACCACCGGCAAGGACTGGTTAGCTTCTTTGATCTTGGCCAGTGTTTCCAGTCCGGTGATGCCGGGCATGCTTTCGTCAATCAGCACCACATCCACGGGGTTTTCCTTAACATAGTCTATTGCATCAAACCCGTTGGTGAATGTCTGTACTTCATATCCTTTATTTTCCAGAAAAAGTTTCTGCGACTGCAGGCTTTCAATTTCGTCATCCACCCAAATAATTTTTGCTATGGCCATACTGTTGATTTAATAGTGCCGCTGAAGATACATGAAGGGTAAAAATAGCCTATTATATTTTGCCTTTGTACTTTTGCCGTCCTGCCTTTAACAAAAAAGCAACAATGCCCCTGACCCGCAAAATCATCAACGACCCCGTCTATGGTTTTATTACTATTGACCATCCGTTGATATTAGAAATAATTTCTCACCCTGTTTACCAGCGGCTGCGCAATATCCACCAGATGGCATTTGCCCACCTGGTTTATCCGGGAGCTGTGCATTCAAGACTGCATCATTCACTCGGCGCATACCATCTGATGTGTACAGCATTGGGTGAACTAAAAAGTAAAGGCATTGAAATAACACCCGAAGAAGAACTGGGCGCCAAAATAGCCATTCTGCTTCATGATGTGGGCCACGGCCCCTTCTCCCATGCCCTCGAAGAAGAATTGATAAAAGATGTGAGCCATGAGGCTATTTCTATACTGCTGATCCAAAAACTAAATAGTGAACTCGCCGGGCAACTGCAGACTGCTATTGACATCTTTACCAATAAACATCCAAAAAAATTTTTAAGCCAGTTAGTATCGGGTCAGCTGGATGTGGACCGGATGGATTACCTGAACCGGGACAGTTTCTTTACCGGTGTGGCCGAAGGGGTGATTGGTTACGACCGCATCCTGAAAATGCTGGCCGTAAAAGACGGCAATCTGATGGTGGAAGAAAAAGGCATTTATTCCATTGAAAAATTTTTAGTGAGCCGTCGCCTCATGTACTGGCAGGTCTATCTGCATAAAACGGTTTTATGCGCCGAGAAGATGCTGCAAAAAATCCTGCAGCGGGCAGTTGAAATACAGGCCAAAACCCCTTCTCCTTTTTTGAATATTTTCCTCGAAGGCCGGGCAAAAATGCAGGCAGGGATTGAAAAATGGCTCTTTGAGTTTTGCCAGCTTGACGACCACGACATCATGGGCGCCATCAAATACTGGCAACTGCATGAAGACAAAATATTATCGCTGCTCTGCCGTTCTTTAGTGGAACGGAAACTGCTGAAAGTAAAACTGCAGGCCGGGCCCTTTGACAGCAGGCTGGTAGATGAGAAACGAAAAGAGGTCTGTGAAAAACTTGGCATCAGTGAGAAGGAGTCAGCGTATCTTGTATTCAGTGGTGATGCCAGCAATACCACTTACGACCCTGCAGATGAGCGCATCAACATCTTATTTAAGGACGGAACCATAAAAGACATATCACAGGTGGACAATGCCCTCATTCAGCACAACCTGAGCGGGGCCGTCAGAAAATATTATATTTGTTATTATCGTTGCTAGTTGCCGGGTATGGGTTACTGATAAGAATCTCCTGCCAGTAATACTCTTCCGGAAACAAGCAACCAGAAACCAGGAACATGACTTTCCCCGCATCCCAAATAGCGTTGCTTATCGGCGGCAGAGTGGAAGGCGATGCCAATGTGTCCGTTTCCTCATTCGGAAAGATTGAAGAAGCCGGTGAGGGGCAACTTGCTTTTTTTGCCAATCCCAAATACGAAGAATATTTATACAGCACCGGAGCCAGTATTATAATAGTGAATGAGGATTACGAACTGAAACAACCGGTAAAAGCCACTCTTATCCGTGTTGCGGATGCCTATACCGCTTTTGCCACCCTGCTCAGCAAGTACCAGGAAATAATGCAGCAGCAACTGACCGGTGTGCAGCAGCCAAGTTATGTGGCAGCAACGGCTTCATACGGGGACAATGTTTTTATTGGCGCATTTGCCTATCTCGGTGAGCATGTAAAAGTTGGTAATAACAGCAAGATATTCCCCAATGCATACCTGGGCAACAATGTGAGCATTGGCGAAAACAGCATTATTCATCCCGGTGTAAAAATTTATCATGACTGCAAAGTGGGCAGTCATGTCATCATCCACGCAGGCACTGTAATCGGCAGTGATGGGTTTGGCTTTGCCCCACAGACGGATGGTACGCTGAAAAAAGTACCCCAGATAGGGAATGTAGTCATTGAAGACCATGTAGAGATTGGAGCAAACACAACCATAGACAGAGCTACGATTGGTTCCACGCTGATAAAATCAGGCGCCAAATTGGATAACCTGATTCAGATAGCCCATAATGTTGAAGTTGGCAACTTTACTGCCATTGCAGCACAGGCAGGTATAAGCGGCAGCACCAAAGTAGGAAATGGCGTAATTATAGGTGGGCAGGCGGGTCTTGCGGGTCACATCAATATTGCGGACAATGTTAAAATCAATGGACAAAGCGGGGTGAATAAGTCAGTGAAAACAGCCGGTATTTCTATAACCGGAACAAATGCCTATGAGTATACAAAGGCAATGCGAAGTATGGCGATTGCACGAAACCTTCCTGAAATGGAAAAAAGAATACAGGAACTGGAAGCGCTGGTGAAGCAACTGATGAGTGAGAAGGTGTAACCCGATAACATGAAGATATTTTTATTTTTTTATAATAAAGCCCAATACCTGTTTTATAAATTGCAGCCCGATGAAGTGTAATAATCGTATGTATTCGCTATGATGCAATGAAACCAGTCCTAAAAAATCCGTCTCATCCATTCCTTCCTGCCAAACAGGTGTGATACAGGCCAGCTTGCAGGTAAATCTTATCTTTGCCGCCATGATTACATCTGCAGAAAATAAGAGCTATATTTCGGGCATCATGTCGCCCAATTTCAATCCGGATAAACAGCATACCCTGAAATCGGCTGCCGGCATTTCCGGTACCGGCCTGCATACCGGGGTAATGGCCGACCTGACACTGAAACCCGCCGCCCCGGGCTTTGGTTTCCAGTTTCAGCGCATTGATTTACCCAGCCAGCCCATTATAAAAGCCGATTGTGACCTTGTGACGGATGTAAGCCGGGGCACCACCCTGGAAACTAACGGCGCCAAAGTGAGCACTGTGGAGCATGTGCTGGCCGCATTGGTGGGTATGGGAGTGGATAACTGTCTGCTGGAAATTAACGGGCCTGAAATGCCGATTATGGACGGCAGCTCGCAGCCCTTTGTGGAACTGATAGAGGAGGCAGGTGTGGTGGAGCAGGACGCCGCCAAAGTATGGTACAGCATTGATGAAAACATTTATTACTACGATGAGGCTAAGAGAGTGGAAATGGTGGCCATGCCCGCTGTGGAATACCAGGTAACCACCCTGATTGATTTTAATTCTCCTGTACTGGGCACACAGCATGCGGGGCTCAAACATATCCGGGGTTTCAAAGAAGAAATAGCCTCCTGCCGCACTTTTTGTTTTTTGCATGAACTGGAGATGCTGCTGGATAACAACCTGATCAAAGGCGGCGATCTGAACAACGCCATTGTAATCGTTGACAAACCCGTTGACGATAAAGAAATGGCCCGGCTGAAAAAGATCTTCAAAAAAGAAAAGATCGAAGTAAAAAGCGAAGGATACCTGAACAACCTGGAGCTGCGTTTTCCCAACGAACCGGCCCGGCACAAACTATTGGATGTGATCGGTGACCTGGCACTTATTGGTTATCCCATCAAAGGCCGCATCATTGCCAACCGCCCCGGCCACAGCACCAATGTGGAGTTTGCCAAAAAGATCAAACAATACATCAAGAAGAACAAGCATACCAAAGGGGTCCCGGTTTACAACCCCAACCTGCCCCCGGTTTACGACCAGCAGTTCATTGAAAAAACATTACCGCACCGTTTCCCTTTTGCACTGGTGGACAAGATCATTGAACTCAGCGATACACATATTGTAGGCATCAAGAATGTCACTTTCAACGAATGGTTTTTCATGGGGCATTTTCCCGGCAACCCTGTCATGCCCGGGGTGCTGCAGATAGAAGCATTGGCCCAGTGCGGGGGTATCCTTGCCATCAACCTCAGCGGCAAAGGGCAATATGATACCTACTTCCTGAAAATAGACAATTGCAAATTCAAGCATATGGTGCGGCCCGGCGATACCCTGATCCTTAAAATGGAATTATCCTCCCCCATCCGCCGCGGCATCTGCGAAATGAAGGGTACGGCCTATGTGGGAAATAAGGTCTGCGCTGAAGGGGACCTGGTGGCGCAAATCGTTAAAAGATAAACATCCTGTTCAGTTTGTTGAAATGCCCTCTGACCGGGGCGTTTTTTATTGGCAAAATGAGGCAGGATTTAGCATAAAAAAAGACCCCAAAATAAGGGTCAGCCGGGGGTATTTCAGTACATTTGTGAGTTACAATTTTTCCCGATTTTAAGAGAGGATTTCATTCACATTATGACCACAGAAGCAAAAGAAAAAGCAGCGGCCATATCGGCTGGTTACAGTGCCGATAGTATCCAGGTTTTAGAAGGTTTGGAAGCAGTGCGGAAGCGCCCCGCCATGTATATCGGCGACATTGCCGTGAAAGGTCTGCACCACCTGGTGTATGAAGTGGTGGACAATTCCATTGACGAAGCCCTTGCCGGCTATTGCAAAAATATTTCTGTCACCATACATGAGGACAACTCTATTTCAGTAGAAGATGATGGCCGGGGTATCCCCACGGGTATGCATGCCAAAGAAAAGCGTTCGGCGCTGGAAGTGGTGATGACAGTTCTCCATGCCGGGGGAAAATTCGACAAAGGGTCTTACAAAGTATCCGGGGGTTTGCATGGTGTAGGCGTAAGCTGTGTGAATGCACTCAGTTCGACCCTGCATGTAACTGTGAACCGGGATGGAAAAATATTTGAACAGGAATACAAGACCGGCGTCCCGCAATATGCGGTAAGGGAAATTGGCGCCAGCGAAACCACCGGCACCAAAGTTCATTTCTGGCCCGATGCCGGCATATTTATCACTACTGTTTACAACAAAGATATTCTTGAAGGCCGCCTCCGGGAACTGTCCTACCTCAACCGGGGTGTCCGCATCATCTTAACCGACCTGCGGGAAAAAGAAGAGAACGGCGAATACTACAGCAATGTGTTTTACAGTGAAGGCGGTATTGTTGAATTTGTGGAAATGCTGGACAAGAGCGCCGGGCGCAATTCACTGATACCAAAAGTGATCTTCGTGGAAGGCAAAGATGCGCATACCAATGTGGCAGTGGAAGTGGCATTAAGTTATAACGACAGCTACAACGAACATATCTATTCCTATGTAAACAACATCAACACCATTGAAGGAGGCACCCATGTATCCGGTTTCCGCCGGGCACTCACAAGGGTCTTTAAAAGCTATGGTGACAAGAATGGCCTGTTTGAAAAAGCCAAAGTGGAAATAGAAGGCGATGATTTCCGGGAAGGTTTGAGCTCCATTATCTCCGTAAAAGTACCCGAACCCCAGTTTGAAGGACAAACCAAGACCAAACTCGGGAACAATGAAGTGATGGGTGTGGTGGACTCCACCGTTTCAAAAGTTTTGGAAGCCTACCTTGAAGAAAATCCAAGAGAAGCCAAAAACATCGTTGCCAAAGTGATCCTTGCTGCACAGGCAAGGGCGGCGGCAAGAAAAGCAAGGGAACTGGTGCAAAGAAAATCCGTTCTCACCGGTGGTGGATTACCGGGCAAACTGGCCGATTGCTCTGACCGTGACCCCGAACGCTGCGAGCTGTTCCTCGTTGAGGGTGATTCCGCCGGTGGCACTGCCAAACAGGGCCGTGACAGGAGCTTCCAGGCCATCCTCCCCCTCCGCGGTAAAATACTGAACGTGGAGAAGGCCATGGAGCATAAGATCTACGACAACGAAGAGATACGGAATATGTTTACTGCTTTGGGAGTAAAGATGGGAACACCCGAAGACCCCAAGGCCCTTGACCTCAGCAAACTCCGTTATCACAAGCTCATCATCATGACCGATGCCGATGTGGACGGCTCACATATTGCAACATTGATCCTCACTTTTATTTACCGCTATATGACAGAATTAGTGGAGCAGGGCTATGTCTATATCGCCCAGCCGCCGCTTTATTTAGTAAAGAAAGGAAAAGAGCAGGCCTATGCATGGAACGAAGAGCAGCGTAAGGCATGGATTGAAAAATTAGGCGGCGGAAAGGATGACTCCGTAAATGTACAGCGCTACAAAGGCCTCGGTGAAATGAATGCCGACCAGCTTTGGGACACTACGATGAACCCCGACACCCGGACTTTAAAGCAGGTAACCATCGAAAGCGCTGCGGAAGCAGACCGTATCTTCAGCATGCTGATGGGCGACGAAGTGGCCCCGAGAAGGGAGTTTATCGAGAGCCACGCAAAATATGCAAAGCTGGACATTTGATTTTATAACCGCCTCTCTTACAAATACTTAATCCCGCCATAGCGGGATTTTTTTTGCCCTGTTGGCAAATTTGTGCCTTTCAAACGACCCGGAATCTGTAATTTCAGCCATTACTAACTCAAAAACTATTGACCATGTCTGATGTAAAGATCACCGCCTACAACGTAAAAACAAAAGAGAAAGGAGTAGAGATGTTTGATGCCGTAATTACCAAGACCGCTAAAGGCGCCTATATGGCCCAGGGGCACGACGGTAAGGGTAACAAGCTGACCACCCTGATGGGAGAAGAAAAAGCGATGGCCGCCATCAAAGCCGGCGTGGGCAAGCAGGGCTGGTAAACCCGCAAACTTAGTACCTGATCATAGCCCCTTCATTTCAGAAGGGGTTTTTTATTGAGTTGTCTCGTCCTGAAAAAAGTTGACTGCAAAGTCAACAAAAATGGAACATTGAACCGTTTATTGCTTCACAATCCTGAATGACTGCTTTCTGTCAGCAGCCGAAACCTCCAGCAGGTACAGCCCGGGGGCGAAGTTTGCAGTATGCAGGTCAACCGGGATCTTTTGTACAAAACCCGTGGCGCTTTGTTTTATTTCTTTTACCAGCCTGCCGGTGCCGTCATGTAGTTTTACCGTCAGCAGTTCCCCCTCATTTTCCTGCAGCACCAGGTTAAAGAGCCCCGCAGAAGGATTTGGATATACCTGCCAGGGAATATCATTGCTGAAACTAACGGGCCTTACCGGTGAGTAAGTAAAGCGTCCGTCATTGTCAATCATCTTCAGCCGGTAATACCACACCCCGGTTTTATTATTTTCGAGATCATAGAGGCTGTACCGCTGCTCACCGGTTGAATTACCCAGGCTGGGCAACTGACCAACCATTGCAAACCTGTTTTGCTGGTAATCTGCATTGCCCTTCGCCGCTTCCACTTCAAACCGGTTTACATCCTGTTCTTCCACGGTCGTCCATTCCAGCAGCACATCATTGCCGTTTTTCTTCTTCGCTGTAAACGATAATAATTTCAGCGGCAGAGGGGTGATGCCGTTCAGCCAGCCATTGTTCAGCCAGAACTCAGAAAAATCTTTCACTTTGAACTCAGCATAATATCCTTTATCAAAAGGCACTATCCTTGTTTTAGCAGAAGTGATAAATGAATAGATGCCGGTGGTATTATTGGCCAGTGTTCCGTCTTCATTGGCATCATTGCCATCGCTGTACTTGGTTACACCAAGTTCATACGCCATCGTTGGTTTGCTGCACACACTGCAGCCGGTGGCGTTAATGAGTGTTTCCGTTTCAGTATCGAGGAAATAAAAACGTACCGTGGCCGAGTCAGGAAGGTTTACTGTTGTTGGTTTGATAGTGATGTTCCGGTTGTGGTAATACTGCAGACTGCTGATGCGGACTGAACCGGTGTGAACGTAAGACTGCACATCAGTGCTTCCCATATTCTGGCTATTGGGATTGACTGAGGCTATCAGTTTGCTGGTTCCGCTTTCAATAAAATCAACCCAGGCTGAGCCGCTTACCGCAGGCTGGTTCACCACAGGGCTGGTTCCTGTCACATCATAAATACCATTCGGATTGCTGTAGATATGAATGTCGTCAATGGCTACTCCTTCCCGATTCACCGCCGGGTCGGCAGTAACTGCAAAGCGAAAACGCAACTGAGTTAGTTGAGCAATGGGCTCTGTTATCACCGAGAGCGGAATGGTAGCCACATGCCAGCGGTGATAATTCACTACACTCCAGAGATTATTTCCGGTATAAGTTTTATTATACCAGTTGGTGCCCTGGCCGTTGGCGCCGAGCCTTGTCCATGTTATGCCATTCACTGAATACTCCACATAGGCTCCGTCGCAAAGAACGCCACCGCAGTCTTCAAGGTCCAGCGCCAGGCTGAAACTGAGAGTGGGATTGGTCATGGTGGAAATATCATAGCAGGGCGAATAGAGGTAAGCCATTTGATCGTCGTTGTAGTTTCCGGCCAGTCTTGTTTTCCATGCTTTGCTGCCGCTGGCGGCCCTTTTTATTTTGTAGGAAGCCGGTGTGCCGTATTCCCAGCTGCTGCTGCCGAGTGTGTACCAGGATCCATTATTTGTTTCAAAGTCCTGAAGATGGGGCGATGCGTTGGTAACGACTATAGCAGGACCGGTATTGGTGATGGTTACGCTGGTGGTATCGTTTACATCATAGGTATCGCCGGGATAAACCACCTGCGTTTCGATAAGATAAGTACCCGCTGCCAGCAGGTTAGCCGTTCCGGTAAATGTATATTGTACCGAAGCATTGGCGGCAATGGAAGCAATATTTTCTGTCGTCCATCCTCCGCCGTTTACTCTGAAACGAACAGGCACCGTGTTCACTAATGTATTCCTGCTGTTTCTTACGGTAATTCTTACCGGTGTATTGGCTGTAAGCCCGCAACTGTTTACAATGGGTGTGTCAATGCTCAGCATCTGTATATCATCAGTTACCCGGTACAATCTTACATTATCAAATGTGTAACCGGCTCCGCCGTCATTATCTGCCGCCTGCTGCTGGCCATATTGGCCCCAACGTACCTGGAAGCTGGTGGAGAAACTCTGGGATGGGGCGACATTGAACAAGAAATCGCTTACTTCAATACTGCTGGTAAATTTATAGCTGCCATCCACCGGGTTCTGATTGGTATAAAGATTATAAGCTTCCACCCATGCCTGGTTATCATCTCCCCTCACCCATACTTTATTGGCTGCATTATTTCCCTGTCCGTGATTCTTGTAGCGGAAATCAAGCCTTATATCATCTGTTGATGAATTATAGGTGGCAAGATTAAATGTTCCGGTAAGGGAATCGGTAGTACCTGAATTAATAACAAACCCATCTAAGGTAATAGCCCGGTTGCCGGAGTAAGCCATGCCGGTGTTGATGAATGTGCGGATGCGGCCGGTGTCAGTACTGTTTACAAAATCATATTTATCGAGACCTGTCAGCCCCACCTGATCTGTGTTATGAGACTGGGCAGGTGCTGCATCAAAATTATCAATGTAGGGAGTTACTAAGTAATCTATTCCGGTGATTGATGGATTATTTAACTGCTTAAATATTTTGGTGATGGAATTATTCGCTGCCACCGGATCGCCTGCCTGCGATACAGATACCTGCAACGTATGATTGCCTGCAGCCGATATGTCAATGTTTGTTCCAAAACTATGTGTGTATGTAGCCCCTGCTGCTATTGCCGGGTTGATAATGGTTTCATTAACCGGGCTTCCGCCGTTTAATATGTAAGTGACAGTGATATTGCCCGGAGTGGGATTATCATCTAAGTTTTTAATTCGTATGCTGACCGGTTCGCTGTTACCCAGCGCAGTGGAGGTCAGCAATCTTCCGGATTTGACAGGTGCAGGAATGGCATCCAGTTTAATATCGTTATCGGATATACTGCCAGCACAGGTGCCGCTGTCGGGTTTTCTGGAAACGGCAATACCCCTTCTGCCCGGGCTGTTGCTTGTGCCTATCAGCGGTCTTGCCGTGGCCCAGTAGGTTGTGTCTTTTGATAAACCGCTGAAGGTGTAAGTAAGTGTTGCGCTGGTAACGGTGGCCACCGTTACCATCTCTGTTCCCTGCAGCATCATTATTTCGTAACCGGTGGCGCCGGGTACGGCTGTCCAGTCAATGGACATATATCCTTCGCACTGCACAGCAGAAAGAGTTGTAAAGAGTGTGTCATGAATGACAAACGGGAGGCTGGCGCCGGAAAGCGCAGTACTGTTTCTTGTAATCCGCATCAACGCCTGATCGGTGGTAACGGCGGGTACGATGAACCATTCATTCGGATCAGGTGCTGTGTAAAAATACTGCCGCCTGTCCCCGGAAATATTGTTGCGCAGCGTTGTCCAGTTGCTCCCGTTATCAATTGAATACTCGAGGGTAAAAGGATTCTGCGGATTGCCGTAGGAATCCCATCTTACCATTACATTCTCTCCCTGCAGGTAAGCTTCGCCTCCAACAGGGGTGATGAGATTGGTTTCTGTGGGTATAAAATCATACACCACAAAATATTCCTGCGATGGGTTTACCGCAATATTGGTGGGTATGATCCGGATAGTGTGATTACCGGCTGCCGGGTTGCTTATCAGCACTTGCTCTATGTTGTTGATATTATCCACCCCGTTCACTGCAGCATTTTTTACGTTCTGTGGAATTATATCGAGTATCAGCGGCAACACAGTGGTGGCCGATGGCGTCACCACTTCGAGGTCAAGATTATTGATTAATGTCTGACTGGCTACAGCTGCTGCAGGTGGATCGTTCCAGTACAGCATTACTTTTAGTTCGGCTGTACCGGCAGGCACATTGATATTGATTGTTTGCGCCGGGCCGGGTGAAATATTCCCAACACTGTACCGGTTATTCTCGAGCATATTCACTGCCCGCCAGAAATTAGCTACACCAAAACCAAATGAATAATCAGGTCCGGGGTTGCCCGAATCTTCACCGCTGTTACAAACCAATGCTTTCATCAAACCATTCTTTGGATTGGCTCCTGCATTTTGCAACCGGTATTTTTCAATCAGCAAGGCCATACCTCCGGCAATGGCCGGCGATGCCATACTGGTGCCGGTATTTTCAAAATAGTATGATGCATAAGGCCCCGCAGCAGTGATGAAGGCGCCTATTCCCGCTATCTCCGGCTTCAGCCTGCCATCCCTGACCGGTCCGCGGCTTGACCGGGAAAATATCCGCCTGTCGCTGGGCCGGGCATTACCTACTGAAAGTACATTCTTGGCAGACTGATAACCGCTCAGGACTGTTCTGAAACTATCAGGGTATGGAGCGCATATGGAATGCCCGCTGTTGCCGGCTGCAAATATGCTTTGCAGTTCCGGCAGATCAAATGCCTGCTGATCCAGTACCCGAGAGTACAGATCATAAGTCCCAAAATTTGTACAGTCATTGACGATGTTCCCGTAAGAGTTATTCGTTATCACCATACCATAGTCGGATACATAAGCAGGTGCGTTGGTAAATATGTTTGAAAATACCTGCGAAACAATGGAAGCTTTGGGGGCAAACCCTGTTCTTACTTCATTTACAATGCCGGCGCCAGCTGCTATTCCTGAAACATGCACCCCGTGGCCGAAAGGCGGATAATACCCTGTGGCAGCACGGGAAGTAATGCGCCCCGTAAAATCCGGGTGTGGCTGCGGGTCCGAATCATCCCCCACACCAATCACAACCCCTGTTCCTTTTAAATTTTTTCCTCCCTGGCTCACCGGTGCATTCAGCAAGGAGACCCGCATACCGTCTTTGCCCCAGTTTGGCCAGAAAAAACTCAATGGCACATCTTCTCCCGGTACTGCCTGCACATACTCTATGCAGGGAAGTAAAGCCAGCTCACCCAGGCGCTGCACGGCCACCCTTAAAGCAATAATGCGGTATGCTTTCAGATCAGAAGAAAGTATATCAAGATTCCGGCTGCGCAATTCATTGCTCACTTCGGTAAATGAAAATGATTTGGGAAAACTGATCCACACATCGGCGGTACCGGCCACTTTCACAGCACGGGCCGGGAAATTACCGGCGGCAAGTTCCGGCTGCATTTTTTGTTGCGCCGTCAGTTCAATCAGCGCCCTTGCTTTTACCTGCCTGAGCAATGTTTCACCCGGCATTGCTGTGATTACAGCCGTATAAGCATAGTTGGGGATATAGTCGAGCAGTTCAATTCCATCCAGTCTTAATTGCTGCTGCTGCTGTTCAGAAGGAATTTGTTCAAACTGGATGACGGCAAATGTTTTACCTGATACTTTAGCTGCCTTACGGCTGAACTCATTTATTTTTTCAGTGCTGATATTTTCTTTGGGGATAAAAGAACCACTGCTGAGTAAAAGTGAATAACGGGAATCTACCTGCGCTTTCAGTGATAAGGACAGGCATAGCAAAGCAGCAATCAAAGGAACTGGATTGGGCCTCATAGTCGTTCTTAATGGTCTTTAAAAATAATACAATTCGCTGAGAAAAAATAATGCTGTTAATGCGCTGACCACAGATACGTACTACTACGCCCCTCAGATGGGTGTCTTGTTGAGTTTTTGCTTAAAATCACCGGGGTTTCGAAGTACCAGGAGATTTACCTATACCGGGATTTTAGCACCGGAGAAACAATAGTGGTGCAGCGGTTGCAAAAAATGAAGTACTGCATTCATATTCTCCACCGGACTGGCTGTCAGCAGAAAGAGGCGGCCGGTTTGTTTCAGTTTGCCTTTATTGGTTTCCGTTTGCAGGTACTGAATTATTTTCTGAAAAGTACCCGACTCAAAATAAGGCGAATCAGAGCGGTTGATGAAAAAGCAACGCAGGGTGTTATCTTTTAAACTCATCTTCTCAAATCCCAGGTCAACCGCCAGTTTGCGGCAGCGTACGGTGATGAAGAGGTCTTCCACCTGCTGCGGAACGGGGCCAAAACGGTCTGACAATTCCTGTTTCATCACTACAAGGTCCTCCTCTGTTTCACAATTATCCAGGCGCTGGTACAGTGATAATCTCTCCGTGATGCTTTCCACATATTCATCCGGGATAAGTATTTCGAGGTCGGTATCAATAGTGCAGTCCTGTACAAAATCATCCTGCTTTGAAATCTCTTCTTTGAACAATTCTTTAAAATCGGTACGCTTCAGTTCACGGATGGCTTCATCCAGCACTTTCTGGTACATTTCAAAACCGATGTCTGCCATAAAACCGCTTTGTT
This sequence comes from Bacteroidota bacterium, assembly GCA_052389635.1. GTDB lineage: Bacteria > Bacteroidota > Bacteroidia > Chitinophagales > Chitinophagaceae > JJ008. Next base: position 24,730 of record JBQTHS010000005.1, read on the forward strand.
CGCCACCCAATAAATTTCCGGCGCCTCTTATGTCCAGGTCCCGCATGGCAATCTGGAAACCGCTGCCCAGGTCGCTGTGCTGTTCCAGTGTTTGCAGTCTTTTCCGGGAGTCGTCAGGCAATGTGCTCATTGGCGGCGCCAACAGATAGCAAAATGCTTTTCTATTGCTTCGCCCCACCCGTCCCCTCAATTGGTGCAAATCACTCAACCCAAACTGGTGTGCATTATTAACGATGATGGTATTTACATTGGGAATATCAACCCCGCTTTCCACAATATTGGTGCAAACCAGCACATCATATTTTTTTTCAATGAAATCAAGAATCCTTTCTTCCAGATGGTGGCCTTCCATTTGTCCGTGTGCAAAGCCAACTGATAAATCAGGGCAAAGCGCCTGGATAATGGCGGTCATTTCAGCCAGCCCTGCAATACGGTTATAGATAAAGAACACCTGCCCTCCTCTCTCTGTCTCAAAATAAATGGCTTCTCGTATAAAATCTTCATTATACACCTGCACTTCGGTTTGTATTGGCTGCCGGTTGGGCGGCGGCGTGTTGATGATACTTAAGTCCCTTGCCCCCATCAGTGAAAATTGCAATGTACGGGGAATGGGTGTGGCGGTCAGTGTCAGGCAGTCAACCGTGGTGCGGAGTGTTTTGATCTTCTCTTTGTGTCCCACGCCAAATTTCTGTTCCTCATCCACCACTAACAGGCCCAGGTCTTTAAACTTCACCTCCTTTCCCAGCAGGCCATGTGTACCGATGATGATGTCCACTTTTCCTTCTTCTAATTTTTTCAGCGTTTCTTTTTTCTCTTTGGCCGATTTGAAGCGGTTAATGTAATCAATGGTAACAGGAAAATCTTTTAACCGCTCCTTGAATGTCTGGTAATGTTGGAAGGCAAGGATCGTTGTGGGAACCAGCACAGCAGCCTGTTTACCGTCCACACAGGTTTTGAAAGCTGCCCGTATCGCCACTTCTGTTTTTCCAAAGCCCACATCGCCACAGACCAGCCTGTCCATCGGCGATGCTGATTCCATGTCTTTCTTTACATCCGCCGTGGCTTTGCCCTGGTCGGGAGTGTCTTCATAAATAAAAGATGCCTCCAGTTCTGTTTGAAGATAATTATCCGCTGTGTGCTGAAAGCCCTGCTGCGCTTTCCGTTTGGCATAAAGTTTTATCAGGTCAAAAGCAATTTCCTTGACCCTTGTTTTGGTCTTTTCTTTCAGTTTGTTCCATACATCGCTGCCGAGCTTATTCACTTTCGGCACCGTTCCGTCTTTTCCGGTGTACTTGGCAATTTTGTGCAGGCTGTTGATGTTGACATACAAAATATCCGTGTCTTTATAAATAAGCCGCACGGCTTCCTGCATCCTTCCATTCACTTCTAATTTCTGCAGACCGCTGAAAATGCCCACCCCGTGATCAATATGGGTAACAAAATCCCCGGGCTGCAGCTCCCGGAGTGTGCGGAGGGTCAATGCCTTGTTCTTATTATACGCCTGTTTGACCTTATACTTATGATAGCGCTGAAAAACCTGGTGGTCAGTATAACAAACAACCTGCAGGTCTTCGTCAATAAACCCTTCATGGATGGATGTGGAAATGGCGTTGAAAACTATTTCAGCTTTCCCACCGGGCCCTGCGGTCAGGTCATCAAAGATGCTCTGCAATCTCTCTAACTGTTTGGGATTTTCAGCAAAAATGTATAACTGGAATTTCTTTGCTTCCCAGCTTTTCAGGTCCCTGATCAGCAGATCGAACTGCCGGTTGAAAGCGGGTTGTTCTTTGGTGCTGTGGTGAATGGTGAATGGTGAATAGTGAATAGGTAAAGAGTTCCTATGTCCGAAGCTTACTACATGTTTCTGAAAGATTTGTTCCTCAAAATCCTTTGCTGTGATAAAATCTTCCGCTTTGGCATCTTTCTTAAGTAGCTTGTCACCCTGCTCATCTTGCCTGCCCGCCGTAGCTTTAGCGAAGGCGGGTGCTTTGTCCCTTGTGCCTTGCCTGCTTGTCGTAGCTTCAGCGAAGACAGGTCCTTTTAGTTCTTCTTGTAATTTTATAAATGCTTCCAGTTCGTCCCGACTGTCTGCGAGGTGTTCCTTACACAGTTCATAATCCTGCAACCACACGATAGTATTGGCCGGCAGGAAGTCAAACAGGGAGATTCGTTCTTCGCTGTTGAATTGTGTATCAACATTTGGAATAATTGAGACCTGCAATAACTTTCTTTCACTCAACTGTGTTTCCGGGTCCACAATACGGATGGAGTCCACTTCGTTGCCAAACAATTCCACCCGGTATGGTTTTTCATTGCCAAACGAATAAATATCGAGGATGCCGCCGCGGATGGCAAATTGTCCCGGCTCATACACAAAATCAGTTCTTTCAAAACCGTAATCAGCCAGTTTCAGCAGCAGTTGTTCTGTATTAAGCGTATCGCCTGACTTAATATGAATAATGTTTGATGAAAGTGTGCCGGGCAGCACTACTTTTTCAAACAATGCTTCCGGGTAAGTAACAAGGACTTTTCTTCTCACCTCCGCCTTCGCTAAAGTTTCGGCGGACAAGCCCGACCCCTCTCCACCGTTGGTGGAGAGGGGGGAGGCAAACTTCGTTAAAGCCTCCGTCCGCAGCATTACATGGGAAGAATTCAGCAACTGATAATTCTTCCTGTTCTTAAAGGAAGAGGGGAAATAGAAAATATCCAGTGCTTCGGTGAGGTTCTCCAGTGTATTGTGAAAATAAGCTGCTTCCTCTGCATCGTTCAGGACGATGAGATGGTTTTGTTGTGCCAGGGAGGGATGCGTAAAGGTGGCCGCCACTACAAACTGAGAAGAGCTTCCCTGCAGGTTTTCTAAGTAAACTTTTTGAGGCCGGGCCCCGGAATCACCGGGACAGGCAATAGAGAGTCTGTCCGTCAGTTGAAAAAGACGGGGGGTGTTTTGATACCGTTCCAGCAGGTCCTTCACACTCATGAGAGGTTGCAAAAGTAAAGCAAAACCCCGTCCGGCACAAGACCCGGACGGGGTTCACATAAAATTCCTTTTCTATTTCACAAATTGCCGGGCAAAGTTTTCTTTGTTGTTTCCGGTGCAGCGGAGGGTATAAACACCGCGGGGCAGTAAGGCTGTACTGACGGTGGTGTTCCGGTAAGCGCCGGATGACTGGTACAGTTTGCAGCCGGTCATATCAAACAACTGCACCGTCATGGTTCTTGTTTGCAATGTGCCTGCCACTATCAGGAGCCGGTCATTTTCTGTACTGATATATTTGATGAAATCTTTTGTATTGGCAGGCGGATCAAAAATACCCGTTACGGTCGTCGGTAAGGTGGTCGTAAACAAACCCCTGCCATGTGTGGCCGCCGCCACTGTATTATCTGAAGAGCGGTATTTGAGCATATCGGTTCTCACATTAGCCAGCCCTGCATTATTCGGTATCCATTGTGTGCCGCCTCCGCTAACCTGGGAAGTGGTCCATACTCCTAATTCCGTAGCGAGGATAATACCGCCAAGGCCGCCGCCCGTTCCGTTCAGCTCTGCATTGGCAGGCGCAAACATGCACCAGCGCACCGGCATATCCGGCAGGTTTCCTTCTATACTTGAGAAACTGACGCCGCCATTGGTACTTTCCCATACACTGATCACACCGAAATTGGATAACGTGGCTATGATATGATTGGCATTGGCAGGATCAACATCTATGGATGATACGGCGGCATTGGCAACCGAGCCGAGATTGGCAATGGTGAGCGCCGTGGGCGATGCGGTGTTGGCATTTGAAAATTTTATAATCTTTGGCGCCAGCCCCGGTGTGCCAAACGATGCCCCCACCCAGATGCTGTTGGGTGAAGAAGGATCCACTTTTACTGCCGTCAACTCCATATTACCCATAGCAACTGCGGAAACACTAAGCGAGGCAGGTGTGCCGGTCAGGCCGGTGACGCAATAATATTTTCCCGCATCATCCCCTCCGTACAATATATTTTGCACATCATCAAAATCAGTCGGGTTGATGAATTGTCCCCGGTCATTATTAATGGATGCGCCAAGCGACGCAAAACTGGCGCCCCCGTTCAGCGAACGGTTATAATTATTCCCTGTAGTGGCAGTGATCTGAAGCTGCCCGTCCGTCTGGTCAATATGGCAAAAGCCGCCATCGCCACCGGTAGCATTCGTAGTATTGTTGATGCCAGTAACTGTAAACTTTTGTGTGCCGTTATCCTGGGCTCCCGCCAGGAAATAATTGGTGGTGGAAGGGTGCACATCACAGGCATAATACTGTGTTGCATTATACCCGTTGTTTTTATTGCTGAAGGCCGGCGTACCTGCATTGATATTGATGGAATAATAAACACCGCCGTCGTTTCCATTAATAAGCCTGGTTGATCCATCAAAGATGAGTGCATGATGGTCCACATGTACCGTGCCGCTGCTGGTTATAGTCGTCCAGTTATCTCCGCCATCTGTTGACCGGGCCAGGTTCAGTCCGCCTGCGACTAACACATTTGGGTTGTTCGGATCAACGGCAGCGATCAGATTGAACCAGGTTTGGGAGCTGGCGCCATTATTAAGCGCTGCCGGCCCCGGCAGAGTTGTCCAGTTGGCGCCGCCATTGGTGCTGCGGAAAATATTCAGCACCTGCTGTGTGGCGCTGTCCTGCATGAACAGGTAAACCCGTTGCGGGTCCGAGGGAGACAATGCTATTTCTGTACGCTGTGTGACGGTGGGGGTTGCGGGTGTAATGTTGATCCAGTTTCCCGCTGCGCCGGTATTGGGGCCATGTGTGGCAAATGATGACTTGTACACTTCTGAACGGGATAAAACACCGAGGCTTGCATAAATGTCGCCATTGGATCCCACTTCAAGATCCGCAGCCCGGCCGGTATTGAAGCCGCTGAGCGGCAGGCCCAGCACCCTTATCCAGGAATTTCCCCTGTCGGTTGATCTGAGTACCCCGCGGGATTCGGTTGAAATGGTATTCCGGAGACTGACATAAAAATTACCATTGTTATCAATTACAAAATCCTGTACATATTCAAATCCCGATGTGGAAGACATGAGGTTCCAGGTGCTGCCACCGTCGGTGCTTTTATAGATACCTGTTCCCCGAACCGCATCAATATTAAACCATCCCTCACCGGTGGCAGCAAACATGGTATCAGGGTTTGCGGCATCCTGCACCAATGTTGAGATAGCAAGGTTGGGTAAAAAATCATTCACTGCAGTCCAGGTGGGTGTAGCGTTGGTAAAGTTGGTGGTTTTGAAAAGACCGCCGCTTACGGAGCCTGCAAAAACCGTGTTACCACTGGCATCCCTTCTGTCAATCATAATGGTACGGGTGCGGCCACCTACATTACCGGGGCCTCTCTCCTGCCAGGTCAGCGCTGTCAACCTGTTGGTGGCGCCACCGCTCTGGCCCCGGATCGTTTCCATATAAGACCGGGCTTCAGTAAGGCGTTCACGGGGAATATAATTGAGCATCGGGTCACGGGTCATCCGGAATTCCTGCCACATAGCCAGCTCCAGGCCGCTCATCTGGGGTTCTTTTTCTGCATCCGGCTGCCGGCAGGAATAGAGTGCGGCTGTCAGCAATATCATTCCGGATATTCTCATAGTTATGATCATAAGAATCAATTGGACTTTACGAATCTGTTTAATTGAGCTAAGTTCGGTAAAATTTTTCAGCCATTTTTATGAATTTGTTGGCAATAACCCGGCCCCGTCTTACATCCAATAGCAAACGATAAAAAACAATGAAGAGATGCTTCATCATAAGTTTTGTACTGGCAAGCCAGTTGATAACAGCCCAGCCCGCTGTTAAGTTGTACGGTTATTCTCAGGTATTTGTACCAGGGATGATACCGCAGGATGATGTTCCGGATGAGAACGGAGGCCGCACCATAAAAAAACCGCATGTTGTTACCAACTATTATCTTTTTATCGCTGCCAGCCCCGCCACAATCATTCAACCCCGTGAAATATGGCTTGAGGGGAAAGGTTTCAGGGCCATCAGTCAGCAGCTGGTAAAAACACCGGTAATGTCTGATTATCCTGAAAAGAAAACACTGGTAGCCGCCACTAAACTAAAAGTAACCCAGCTTACCCTGGGGGATAGTCTCCCCTCTTCCCCGAAACCGACACAAACACTGAGAAGACTAACGGTCGCCAATCAATTCGTCCTCGTTTACTCCTGGAAAGGGAAAAGATACTATACTGTAATAAAAAAACTGACGGTATTGAGCCCGGTTCATGGTGTTTAACCGGTCCTCAATAAAAATCACCTCCATTAATAAGTATATGGACTGTCGTCGTAAATTACGTCCAAATCAAAACTATGGCACTGCTGCCCTGGCGCAAAGGAACAGTTATCCGCATCGAAGATCATACACATAACACCAAACAGTTCTGGTTGCAGGTGGATGATACCGCATCGTTTGATTTCATCCCCGGGCAATTTGTTACGCTGGACCTGCCCATTCATGAAAAGATCAATAAAAGGGTCCGTAGCTATTCTATCGCCTCATGGCCGGATGGCAGCAATGTGTTTGAACTGCTTATCGTCCTGGCCGAACATGGTCTGGGCACCAATTATCTTTTCAATAAAATAAATGTTGGAAGCGAACTGACATTCCGGGGCGCCCTTGGGGTGTTTACACTGCCGGAAAAAATAGAAAAAGATATCTTCCTTATCTGCACCGGCACGGGTATTGCACCGTTCAGGAGTATGATCAACCATATTTACCTGCACCAGACTCCCTTCCGCACCATTCACATGATATTCGGCTGCCGGACAAAAACAGATCTGTTATATTACGATGAGTTAAAGGAGATGGAGCAAAAACTTCCCGGGTTTCATTTTCATCCCACCCTGAGCCGGGAGGAGTGGGAAGGCCATCATGGCTATGTTCACCCTGTTTATGAAAATTTATGCAAAGAAAAACCCGGGGCGCTGTTTTATTTATGCGGATGGAAGAATATGATTGACGAAGCTAAAAGGAGAATTGTGGAAATGGGCTACGATAAAAAAGCGATTCACCAGGAATTATACGGATGATCCATTCACAGCAGGCTTGTGTCAATTATTAATTAATATTTAATAATTTTGCTGATGTATATTCGTCAAAATCAAATTACATGGGCGCTTCATCACTCATTGTACTGATAATCGCTGCCATAGCCTTCTCCGGCATTGCCATTCTTATTTCAAAGATCGTACTGAAAGCCAGCACCAATAAACAGAAGGGCGAACCATATGAATGTGGTATTCCCACCAAAGGAAAAACATGGGTACAGTTGAATGTAGGCTATTATCTCTTTGCACTGATCTTTCTGATCTTTGATGTGGAGCTGGTATTTCTTTATCCCTGGGCTGTGGTGGCAAAGAGTATGGGCTGGGTCGCACTGATTGAAATAGTGGTTTTCTTTTTTATACTTTTTATCGGGTTCCTGTATGCTCATAAAAAAGGGGCGTTGAAATGGATGTAGCCTCATCCCCGTCCCTTCTCCACAAGTGGAGAAGGGAGAAGCTCTTCACAGGGCCAGCTTTTTTGAGAATTAAAAGGTTTTTGGAATTACCTGATGAGTGAGAAAACAAACATATCAAATGACTCTTCGGAAGCCTCCCTTGCAGGGAGGCTTGGAGGGGCTTCTTCCCCGGGGAGCGGGGTCGCTTTTCCCGGCCAGGTGCATGATCTGCCGGGTGGCGGGATCGCTTTAAGTAAACTTGATGACCTGATCAACTGGGCAAGGGCCAACTCCTTATGGCCCCTCACCTTTGCCACCAGCTGCTGCGGTATTGAAATGATGGCCACTGCTTCTGCGAAGTATGACTTCTCCCGGTTTGGTTTTGAAGTGGCAAGAGCCACTCCCCGGCAGGCCGATGTTATAATAATAGCAGGTACTATTGTAAACAAGATGGGTCCTGTATTGAAAAGATTATATGACCAGATGGCCGACCCCAAATATGTGATCGCCATGGGTGCCTGCGCCATCAGCGGCGGGCCGTTCTTTTATAACACCTACTCCGTAGTAAAAGGCGCCGACCATATTATACCGGTTGATGTGTATGTGGCCGGTTGCCCCCCAAGGCCGGAAGCATTGCTGCATGCGCTGATAACATTGCAGAAGAAAATAAAAAGCGGCCTGACAAGGGAACAAATGCCCCCTACCCCCCTAAAGGGAGGATAAACATAACCATAGTTGGTTTTGATATAATATGACAAACGAAGAATTAAGAATTAAGCTGACTGAACTCTTTCCATCTGTAACTTATGAAGAGAGTGGCGAGTGGCTCAACATGAATGCTGAGCCGGGTGACTGGCTGAATTTGACCCAACAAATCCGCAATGATCCTTCTTTGTTTTTCGATTATCTTTTCTGCCTTACTTGTATTGACTGGAAGACGCACCTGACCCTGGTATATCATCTTTCCTCCACCCAATACAGGCATAATATGGTGGTGAAAGTAAAACTGGACCGTGACAAACCGGAAGTGGAAACCGTTTCGCATATCTGGCGAACAGCAGAATTCCTTGAACGGGAAGTATATGAAATGTTTGGGGTGAATTTCCTGAACCATCCTGATCTGCGTTTACTGATATTACCGGATGGATGGGAAGGAAAAAACCCGATGCGGAAAGATTTTGAAGACCCGGTGAACATGATAAAACTATAAAGCCCCCTCTAACTCCCCCGCAGGGGAGAATAGCGAGGCACAAAGCCAGCTTATTTGAAGAGTAAAACTGAATTTGAGTTTTTTAAAGATTATAGTGCCCATAAATAAATAAAAGACCTAAAACCCCACTTTTGAAAGGACTGATGAGGTCTGCGAAAATGTACAGAGAAACACAAATACTAAACGACCCGAAAACCCCTCCTTTGGAGGGGCTTGGGGAGGCCGACATGATCATCAATGTCGGCCCGCAGCACCCTGCCACTCATGGTGTGCTGCACCTGGTGATTACATTAAATGGTGAAACGATAAAAAAAGTAGAACCGCACCTCGGATTCATCCACCGTTCCATTGAAAAAATGTGTGAGAGCCTTAGCTACCGGCAGTTCATTTACGTCACCAGCCGGATGGATTATCTCTCTGCCCATATTAATAACCATGCCTGTGCTTTGTGCGTGGAGAAAGGTTTGCAGGTAGAGATCCCCCCAAGGGCTAAGGTGATAAGGGTGCTGATGGATGAGCTGACCCGTATCGCTTCACATGAACTATGGTGGGGCGCCATGGCCATGGACCTCGGGGCTTTCACTCCCTTCTTTCATGCTTTCAGGGAAAGAGAAAGCATTAATGACATCATGGAAGAAACCTGCGGAGCCCGGCTGACGATGAACTATATAGTTCCCGGGGGAGTGATGCATGATATTCATCCCAACTTTCAAAAAAGGACAAAAGATTTCATGCAATTATATAAAAGCAAAGTGCATGAGTATGATGAGATGGTAACGGGCAATGTGATATTTCAAAACCGGATGAAAAATGTTGGTTATTTATCAAAAGAAGATGCGATCTCGTATGGCTGCACCGGCCCCACCGGCCGTGGGAGCGGGGTAAGTTGTGATATAAGAAAGCTTTACCCTTATGAGATCTATGAAAAACTTGAGTTTGATGAAATAACTGAAACAGGTGGTGATTCATTTGCCCGCTACATGGTTCGTATCAGGGAAATGAACCAGTCTATCAGCATCATTGAACAACTGATTGATAATATTCCGGAAGGAGATTTCCAGGCTAAGACAAAAGCGGTGCTGAAACTGCCCAAGGGGGAATTTTATTCAAGAGTGGAAACAGCAAGGGGTGAACTGGGCGTTTATATTGTAAGTGAAGGCGGCACCACTCCCTACCGTATTAAATTCCGTTCACCGGGCTTTTCCAATCTTTCTGTGCTGGATAAAATTGCCAGGGGTGGAAAGATCGGTGACCTGATTGCGATGATGGGGACGCTGGATCTGGTAATCCCTGATATTGACAGATAATGTGGAGCCTCTCACATATCGCCAATGAGATCCATGAATGGTTGAGCAGGACCTTCAACCCGACATGGGCCTTAATTCTTGAAATGGTCATTGCTGCTGTGGCTGTTATAAGTTTATTTGCCATACTGGGATTAGTGCTGGTAATTATGGAAAGAAAAGTTTCTGCCTGGATGCAGATACGTCTCGGCCCCAACCGGGTAGGCCCCAAAGGACTGCTGCAATCATTGGCCGATACTATCAAACTAATTGTGAAGGAAGGACTGACACCTGCCGGCGCTGATAAGTTATTATTCAACCTGGCGCCGTTTATTGCCATGATAGTAGCCATGTTGTTACTGGCTCCGATAGCCTTTGCAGGCAACTTCCAGTTGTGGGATATAAATATCGGGGTACTCTATGTTTCTGCTATTTCATCGCTTTCGGTTATCAGCATCCTGATGGCGGGATGGGCAAGCAATAACAAATACTCCCTGCTTGGCGCTATGCGCAGCGGGGCGCAGATCGTAAGCTATGAATTGTCGGCCGGTTTATCCGTTCTCGCCGTAGTGGTACTCACCGGCAGTCTGCAGGTATCCGAAATTGTAGAATCGCAGCGGTACGGCTGGTGGATATTCAAAGGACATATTCCTGCCCTCATTGCCTTCATTACATTTATTATTGCCGTAACGGCTGAAACCAACCGGGCGCCTTTTGATATGGCGGAAGCCGAATCAGAACTCACAGCCGGTTTTCATACAGAATATTCAGGAATGAAATTCGCCCTGTTCTTTCTGGCAGAATATGCGAATGTATTTATTGTTTGTGCAATCGGCGCCACCCTGTTCCTCGGCGGACCGATGCCGCTGCATATTGGGCAGTGGGAAGGGTTCAACCATGCAATGGATTATATACCTTCCAGCCTGTGGTTTTTTGGCAAAACATTTTTCCTGATATTTTTGATCATGTGGTTCAGGTGGACTTTCCCCCGTTTACGGATTGATCAGTTGCTGAACCTGGAATGGAAATATTTATTACCTATCAGCATGATAAATTTAATAATGGTAACAGTGATGGCATTATTAAAATGGCATTTTTAATATGGGAGCAGGCAAATACATACAGGAAGTATGGGGTGCCGTAAAATCGCTGCTGAAAGGCATGCGGCGAACTATGTATTATTTTACGCATCACAAGGAAATTATCACCCAGCAGTATCCTGACAACCGGGAGACACTGAACCTGCCGGAGCGGTTCAAGGGTGAGGTAGTAATGCCACATAATGAAAACAATGAACACCGGTGCACCGGCTGCCAGGCTTGTGAACTGGCCTGTCCCAACGGTACCATCAAAGTGATTTTTAAAAACGAACTGACCCCGGAAGGAAAAAAGAAAAAAGCCATTGACAAGCTGGTCTATCATCTCGAATTGTGTACGATGTGCAACCTGTGTATTGAAGCCTGCCCTTCCGATGCTATTAAGATGGCCCAGACCTTTGAGCACAGTGTGTTCGACAGGAATGATCTGATAAAGATCCTGAACAAACCCGGCTCTAAAATCATGGAAGGCGTGGAATAAGCCCCTTAAAGTGGGAATTTAGTCTCTTAAAGCAGAGAGCTAACCAGGGAAATAAGGAATAAGAAATGAGAAATAAAGAATAAGAAAGTGAACGGTTCAACGATCATATTTTATTTACTGGCAGTATTGACACTTACATGTGGTATGTTGTCTGTTACCACCCGGCAGATCTTCAGGGCTGCGATCTATCTGCTGTTCTCATTGATCGGCATTGCCGGCATCTATTTCTGGCTGCAGTATGAATTCATCGCAGCGGTACAGATTGTGGTATATGCAGGAGGGATCGCTGTGCTGATAATATTTTCGATCTTCCTTACGCAACAGGCCGGGGAAAAAATGCCCAGGCAAAAAATTGAGCGAAAAATTTTTTCTGCTCTCGCTGTCTTTTGTGGTTTTGCCCTGACCATGCTGCAGGTGTATCAGCATGAATTTAAGACCTGGAAAATTGATACCCCTTTGCCACGAATACAGGATATCGGCAGGCAAATGCTGAATGTGGATGAAAGCGGGTATGCCTTACCCTTTGAGGTGATCTCGATGCTGCTTTTAGCAGCTATGGTGGGATGTATTGTGATCGCATTAAGGGCCTCCCCAAACCCCTCCGTCGGTCGCCATAGGCTTACCGACGGCGATGCCGAAGGAGGGGCTTTAAAAGCCTCTGATAATAGTAATGTTCATTCAAAAAAAGAAAATCATACTTAACCAACTGGCGTCTTTGCGTCTTTGCGAGAAATAATAATGCAACCGGGACTATATCATATATTATTCATCAGCGCAGCACTGTTCTTCATCGGTGTATATGGTTTCTTTACCCGCAGGAACCTCATCACCATGCTGATGAGCATTGAACTGATACTAAACAGTGTGAACCTGAATTTTATCGCCTTTAATAAATACCTGTGGCCGGGAAAGATGGATGGTTTGTTTTTCACGGTATTTATTATTGCAATTGCTGCTGCCGAAGCCGCCGTGGCAATTGCCATCATTATTAATTTATACAGGAGCCATAATTCCATTGATGTGGAAAACGCAGAGGAGTTAAAGTATTAGAATGCCCAATGCAAGTATCATAGCACTTATTCCTTTGCTGCCATTGGTGGGGTTTGTCCTGCTGGGTTTGTTTGGGAAAAAGTATTTTGGAAAGAGCTCCGGCATTATCGGGACAGGATTACTTCTTGCTTCCACTATTATTGCTGCTTATACGGCTTATGAATATTTTACTGCCTACAGCGGCGGCGTTTATCCCAGGGAAGTCGCCTTTAGCTGTACATGGCTCCGCTTTTCTGAAAGTTTGTCAATAGATATGGGCATCCTGCTGGACCCAATATCAGTAATGATGATAGTAGTGGTCACCCTTGTTTCACTGATGGTGCATATTTACAGTTTTGGCTACATGAAGGGGGAAAGCAGGTTCGCTACTTTCTATGCTTTTCTGGGCTTGTTTACTTTCTCCATGCTGGGTCTTGTTTTGTCATCCAATATCTTCCAGATCTACATTTTCTGGGAGCTGGTGGGTGTTTCCTCATTCTTGCTGATTGGTTATTACTACGGCAAACCCAGTGCCGTGGCTGCTTGTAAAAAAGCATTCGTCGTTACCCGTTTCGCTGACCTGGGTTTTCTCATCGGGATATTAGTGTTATCCTATGCCTCGGGCACCCTGGATTTTAATACAATGATAGCAACACTGACATCGCCTGAATCAAGTCAGTTGAAGTCATCTGTTACTTCTTCTTTTCTTGGTGTGTCAGTTATTACCTGGGGTGGGTTGCTTGTTTTCATGGGGGGTGCGGGTAAAAGTGCCATGTTCCCTTTGCACATCTGGCTGCCGGATGCTATGGAGGGCCCTACCCCTGTATCTGCATTGATACATGCGGCTACGATGGTGGTGGCGGGTGTTTACTTAGTGGCGAGGCTGTTTCCCATATTCGCCATTACCACGCCGGTTGTGCTCGAAGTGATCGGGTGGGTGGGCGCTGTATCCGCCATCATCGCTGCCATCATCGCCTGCACACAAACGGATATTAAACGGGTACTGGCCTATTCTACCATGTCGCAGATCGGCTTTATGATGTTTGCTTTGGGCGTATCCCAGTATGGTGGTGAAGCCGGGTTGGGTTACACTGCCTCCATGTTCCATCTTTTCACCCATGCAATGTTTAAAGCTTTGCTTTTCCTCGGCGCAGGTGCGGTAATCCATTATATACACAGCAACGAAATGAAAGATATGGGCGGGCTAAGAAAATTCATGCCCATTACACATATCACTTTCCTGGTTGCCTGCCTTGCAATTGCAGGTGTGCCTCCATTTGCAGGATTCTTCAGCAAGGAAGAAATATTGCTGGCCGCTTATCATAACAATAGGGTTATTTACTGGATTGCTTTGCTCACATCGGGATTGACTGCTTTTTATATGTTTCGGTTATATTTCAGTATTTTCTGGAACAAGCCGCACCAGGCTCATGACGGACATCATCACGGCGAGGGTGGAACAGCAATGATGCTACCGCTTATTCTGTTAGGTATTGGTGCTGCTGCTGCCGGTTTTATCCCATTTGGAAAATTTGTAAGTTCAGATGGAAAACCGCTAGCATCACATTTTGATTTGCAGTTCTCCATCCTGCCGGTGGCATTAGGGGTGATTGGTATTTTCGCTGCCATGTGGCTGTACAAAAAACAAAATGCCAGACCCGGTAAAATAGTTCAGTCGCTGGGCAGCGCTTACAAAGCAGCATATAACAAATTTTATATTGACGAGATATACCTGTTCATCACCCAAAAAGTCTTGTTCAACCTGGTGGGCCGGCCTGCGGCGTGGTTTGACCGGAATGTGGTGGACGGGCTGGTGAATTTTACCGGCAACACGACACAATTCGTTGCTGAGAAAATAAAGAAACTGCAATCAGGAAAAGTACAGCAGTATGCTATTTACTTCCTGGTGGGAGTAATTGTAATCGCAGCCATATTTATTTACGCCTTGAAATAGACCCGGATGAATCTTTTATTACTCATAGCAACCCCCTTACTGACCGCAATCGCTGTTCTGGTATGCCGTAATAAAGAACAGGTGAAATGGACATCACTGGCGGGTGCAGCAGCACAACTGGGAATTTCTTTTGCATTACTTTTTGCCTTCAACAGCGAAAGGTCAGCAGGTAATACCACCCAAATGCTTTTTGAAGAGAATTACAAATTATTCAGTTCCCCGAATATCAATTTTCATTTTGGGGTGGATGGAATTTCAGTTGCCATGATCCTGCTGACCTCTTTTGTGCTGGTAGCCGGTGTGCTTGTTTCATGGAATATTGAGAAGATGACAAAGGAGTTTTATTTCCTGCTTATCCTGCTGGCACTGGGAGCCTATGGTTTCTTTATTTCCCTGGATTTATTCATCCTGTTCTTCTTCCTTGAAATATCAGTGATTCCCAAATACCTGCTCATCGGCATCTGGGGGAGCGGCAAAAAAGAATACAGCGCCAATAAACTCGCATTAATGCTCATGGGCGGCTCTGCATTAATACTGGTGGGCATTTTAGTATTGTACTTTAACGCAGGTAATACTTTTGATATTACGCAACTGTCACAAGTAAACCTGGGAAGTAATTTGCAGAAAATAATTTTCCCGTTGCTGTTCCTCGGCTTTGGAGTGTTTACGGCCCTGTTCCCGCTGCATACATGGGTACCCGATGGTCACTCCTCGGCACCTACAGCCGGTTCCATGTTCCTTGCCGGTATTTCCATGAAACTGGGCGGTTATGGCTGTTTGCGGGTAGCAACTTACCTGTTACCGGAAGGAGCAAAGGAATATGCCAATCTCATCATCGTTCTTTCCGCCATCGCTATTTTATACGGCGCTTTCGCTACCATGATGCAGAAGGACCTGAAGTATATCAATGCCTATTCATCCGTAAGCCATGTGGGTTTCAGTTTGCTTGGCATTGGTATGCTCACACAGACGGCCATTACCGGCGCCCTCATGCAGATGGTATCGCATGGTGTAATGACGGCCCTCTTCTTCGCCGTCATCGGCATGATATACGACCGTACCCATACGAGACAGGTGAATGAAATGGGCGGGCTGATGAAAACGATGCCTTTTACCATGACCATATTTTTCATTGTTGGTCTTTGTTCACTTGGTTTACCGGGATTGAGCGGTTTTGTGGCTGAAATGACGGTCTTCATTGGCTCATGGGAAAATGCAAGTGCTTTTCATCGAATTGCCACAATAGCTGCCTGCATGTCCATCGTGGTGACGGCAGTTTATATCCTGAGAGCTACAGCAAAAGTGGGAATGGGCCCACCTCATCCCCGGCCCTTCTCCGCGGGCGGAGAAGGGAGGAGCAGCCACTCTACGAGTGGAGAAGGGGGCAGCAGCCTCACCGATGCGAAGTGGAATGAAAGGCTGGCGGCAATATTATTAACAGGCGGGATACTGGCCATCGGATTAGTGCCTGGCTGGCTGAATGATTTGCTGGGACCGGCAGCAGAAATAATTATGAACAGAATTGGCGCAAAATAAAAGATAACGGATGAGCGACTTTCTCACATTGATGAAACATGAACTGGTGATTACCCTTATCATCTTCCTATTGCTGTTCATCAAAATCGGTAAAGGAATGAAGAACAAATCACTATTGTCATTCATCCAGGTGTCGCTGTTGCTGAATTTCATTGCCGGCTTTTTCTTTAATGAAACTGGTTCATTGTTTGGAGATATGTTTTATACCAGCCCGCTGATTGTGTTTCAGAAAAATATTTTGAATCTCGGGATTTATCTTATTTCCCTCTTATGTGCTGACTGGTTGAAGAAAACTCCCCATATGCCGGAGTTCTTTATCCTGATGCTGTCGGCATTACTGGGTATGTACCTGATGATATCCAGCGGCAACCTGCTGATATTTTATCTGTCGCTTGAACTGGCTACTATCCCGGTTGCCGCCATGGCCAATTTTGATTTGGAAAAGAAACGGTCTTCCGAAGGAGCGATGAAGATGATCCTGTCATCGGCATTTTCATCCGGTATCTTATTATTCGGCATTTCACTGATGTACGGCGCCACGGGCACTGTAAGCTTTGGTGAAATAACACAGCTTCTTGACGGAAGTCCTTTACAGATTCTGGCTTTTGTATTTCTTTTTACCGGATTTGCTTTTAAGTTATCCATTGTACCATTCCATCTCTGGACGGCTGATGTGTATGAGGGTTCACCCGTTGCCGCCACTTCCTTCCTTTCAGTGATATCCAAAGGGGCGGTAGCATTTGTTTTTATTACTGCTTTGTATAAAATATTTCAGCCCTTGCAGGAAACATGGTACCTGCTCCTTGTGGCACTTGCCATCGTCACCATGCTGATTGGTAATTTGTTTGCCATGAGGCAGCAGAACATTAAACGCTTTCTTGCTTTTTCCTCCATTGCCCAGATTGGCTTTATACTGGTGGGTATCAGCAGCAATGATCCTTCAGGAACCTCATCTGTTGTTTATTTTGTGCTGATATATGTCTTCTCCAATCTCGCTGCTTTTGGCGTGGCGTCGGTTATTGCAGAACGTACAGGTAAGGAGAACATTGATGATTATAAGGGCTTGTATAAAACAAATCCCTTCCTTGGCTGGGTGATGGCGCTGGCCTTATTCTCACTGGCGGGTATTCCACCCACAGCGGGTTTCTTTGGCAAACTGTTTTTGCTCACATCAGGAAGTACAACCGGCAATTACTGGTTCATCATCATTGCCGGATTGAATATGGTTATTTCGCTTTACTATTACCTGAAAGTGGTGAGGGCTATATTCATGGATAAGAACGAAAAACCCATTCAGAAAATAACCATATCAACATCTGTAAAACTGGGAATGATTGTCTGTGGTATTGGTATTGTACTGGTGGGCTTGCTGAGCTGGGTGTATGATTATATTCAATCTATAATTTAAACTATGGCGCTGAATAAAAATCATGAGTTCGAAGAACTTAACGGTGTTAAATGCGGCATCGTGGAAAAAAATGTAACTCCCGAAAGAGTTGCTTTCCTCAAAGAATTGCTGGAACATAACGGCTTTGAAGTGGTATTAGCAATAACTCCGCCACCAAAAATTGCACCGGTACTTAAACCAGCAGAAGAATCGGCGGAAACTCCGCAACCTCCAGCATCGAATATCGAACCCCCAACTATAGAAACCTTCACCATCGGCGTAACCGACTATACATTCAACCCCATCAATGCTATTTTTGGCCGGCAATTAAAAGCAAAAGATGGCAGCATTGTAACATTAGCCTACTGGAACCAGCAGGAAGCTATCAGCAATGATGAAGTCCCTTATTATGAAAATTAATAAAATGGAAGTAAAAAACTTATTCGACCCCGCGGTAAAACAGGAAATCATTGACCGGATAAATCAACTCACCCCGCAATCGCAAAGAAAGTGGGGCAAGATGGAGGTGGCGCAAATGCTGGCGCATGTACAGGTGCCGATAGGTGTGGCCATGGGTACGCATACCGTAAAAGGCAATTGGCTGATGAAGCTGATCCTGCCTTTGTTTAAAAAGAACCTGTATGACGAAAAGCCCTGGAAACAGGGATTGCCAACCGACAAAACTTTTGTGATGACCGGCTTGTCAAAAGATTTTGAAAAAGAAAAAAGCAGCCTGCTTGATATGGTTACCAGGTTTACCGAACCGAATATGATTAATGAAAAGCACCCCGTGTTTGGTAAACTGACAAAAGAACAATGGAGCAAAGCCACCTGGAAACATATTGACCATCACCTGAAACAGTTTGGGGCCTGATTAACCGATTGCTTCTAAAACAATCTTCTTTACTGCATCCATGGAGACCCTCTCCTGTTGCATCGAATCACGGTGGCGGATGGTAACAGTATTATCC
This sequence comes from Bacteroidota bacterium, assembly GCA_052389635.1. Taxonomy (GTDB): domain Bacteria; phylum Bacteroidota; class Bacteroidia; order Chitinophagales; family Chitinophagaceae; genus JJ008. Next base: position 43,146 of record JBQTHS010000005.1, read on the forward strand.
TGTATGGTTTGGTGATCAACCGTAACACAGAAAGGAGTGCCCAGCGCATCCATCCGGCGGTAGCGTTTTCCAATGGAATCTTTTTCTTCATAGAAACAACGGAAATGCGGACGGCAATCATTCATGATCTGCTCTGCGATCTCAGGCAGGCCGTCCTTCTTTGTCAACGGAAGCACCGCCAGTTTTATCGGGGCCAGTTTAGCAGGAAGCTTTAGCACTACCCTGCTGTCTTTCTTATCACCTTCACTCAGGTCCTGCTCCTCATAGGCATGACTGATAACAGCCAAAAACATCCGGTCTAATCCAATAGAAGTCTCGATCACATAAGGAATGTAATTACCATAAGCTTTGCCTGTGGCCGGATCAATATCATTATCAAAATACTGCTGTTTCTTTTTGCTGTACTCCTGGTGTTGCTTCAAATCAAAATCTGTACGGCTGTGAATGCCTTCCAGTTCTTTAAAGCCCATCGGGAATTCAAATTCAATATCACAGGCCGCATCTGCATAATGCGCCAGCTTGATATGATCATGAAAGCGGTATTTCTCAGCCGGCAGGCCCAGGCTCTTATGCCAGTCCAGTCTTATCTGCTTCCATTTTTCATACTCTTCTTTTTGTGTGCCGGGACGGATGAAATATTGCATTTCCATCTGCTCAAACTCCCGCATCCGGAAAATGAATTGCCTCGCTACAATTTCGTTGCGGAAAGCCTTACCAATCTGAGCGATGCCAAAAGGGATTTTCATCCGGCCGGTCTTCTGCACATTCAGGAAGTTGACGAAGATGCCCTGCGCAGTTTCCGGTCTTAAATAAACTTTATTGTCTTCATCCTCTGATGATACTGTTGACCCAAATTCTGTTGAAAACATCAGGTTGAATTGCCGGATATCTGTCCAGTTGCCGGTGCCGCTGATGGGGCATTTGATCTTATTGTCTTCTATGAGTTTCTTTAATTCTGCAAAATCATCTTTTGCCAGTAAGGCGTCCATCGAAGCCAGCAGATCTTTTGCCGGTTGCTCATTGCCTGTTGCCGATTGTTCGTCAGCAAAACCTTCTATCAAATGATCTACCCGGTACCTTTTCTTACTATCCTTATTATCAATCATCGGGTCGTTGAAATTGTCCACATGGCCGCTGGCCTTCCAGGTGATAGGGTGCATAAAGATGGCCGCATCAATGCCCACAATATTATCCTGCAACTGGGTCATGCTCTTCCACCAGTGGTCTTTGATATTTTTTTTCAGTTCAGCGCCCATTTGGCCGTAATCATATACAGCCTGGAGCCCGTCGTATATTTCACTGCTGGGGAAAATAAAGCCGTACTCTTTACAATGCGAGATAATTGCCTGAAACTTGTTGGTATCGTTTGCCATAGGGCGCAAAAGTAAGAAGTAACATTTATATGGGTGTAAGCCAGCTTCAGTACCCTGATTGAGCTGTTATTGCGACGCTCCGTTCAGGGTTCTGTCCGCTATTTATCAGTCCTCATAGTATTTGTTGAATTTGTAGTCCATGTAATAGGGTTGGCTACTCCAGCTTTCTAAAACATATATCAGACCTTTATGCAAATGGGTATATATTGATTTCAAAGTGCATGGCCAAACTTCCTTACCTGTAATATCTGAAATTCCATATTTCAAGCTTGACACCTGCCCTGGGCCATATTTAGAGATAATAATTAAGGAATCGCTTACGTAGTCGATATCATAAGCCGCTAGTTTAATAATTTCTCTGTCATTTAAATCATACAATATTGATACCAGTGGTTTCCGGTAATTAATGTATCCATTTCGTAAGTTAATAGGGCTTCCGTATTTAAAAGAAATTACTGTATCTCCTTTGGTATTAATAAACCCTGTTTTTATACCATTACTTACTTCACACAGGCCGCTAATGAAAATGCCGGAATTTTTATAAAGCAAGGGAATTACAATTTTACCCATCCTGTTAATAAATCCTATTAAGCTTTTTTCTTTTTTGGAAAAAGATATAGTCGCCAGATCATTGTGGAAGTTTCCAACTTCATATTTCTGTGGCACTTTCATTAAACTCCTTTTCATGGATGGGTCAATAAAAATAGTTTTGCGATTCTTTTTAACGACACGGATAAATCCCTTTTCGTCCGGTGGGGAAATACTCCGGAATCGAAATGGCATTACTACTTTTTCTTTTTTATCAATTAAACCGAACTGCTTCCCCATTTTTGCTATATAGACTCCGTCGGAAAATCTTTGGTGAATTTTATATTTACCCGAATAAACCCATTCTCCGCTTAATTCTCTCAGTTTGATAATAGTATTGTTATTATACAGCTCAACATAAATAATTCCGCTGTCAGAAACCCATATTACCGTGTCCATACCAACACTTGCTATCAATCTCCCACTTTTATCAATAATTCCCTCAGTTACAGAATCAATTCTTACTTCGGCAAATTCTTTAATAAATGGCCTAGCATGCAAAAATTGAAATGGTATTACACTATTCCTTTCCCTGTCACAATATCCCCACAAATTGCCTTTTCGGTATGGAATCAATTCTGGCAAAGTTGTAGCAATGAAGGGTTGAGAGAATATATTGCCTGAAGCAATTAGAAAAATGCTATAAAAGATTATTTTTCCAGACATTTCCTAAAGCTTAAGTAAGGCGATAATTTATCTCAGCTTCTCATTCTGCTGGTGTCTTTCTGCATCCTGGATATTTTTCCAATATTCACCTACCGGATCCAGATCACCCAAAGGAAGCCCCATATTCCGTTTAACTTGCCGTAACGCTTCCCGCATCTGTTCGATGTCTTTAATGGTTTGATAAAGCCTCTCTTCAATTGGCCTTTCCAGCCAAAGTTTCAGGTGTAAATCAGCTATATGTTTGGGGGTATCAGTCATTTTTTAATAAATCAAAGGTATTTAATTTAAGTTTTTCTACCCATCTCTGTATATAAGGCCAGTCTAAATTTTCCAGTTTTGACAGTTGAACAATATCGCTTGACTGTTGTGCACTTTTCATCTCCTGTATCCAGCGTAGTTTTGAAATTAACAGGTTCTCAGGAGAAACAATAACTACAGTAAAATCTAAAAATCTGGCTGATTGTCTTTTTTCAAATTCTACTTGCTCAAATTCGTCATCCTTTAGTATGATGAAGTCAGCTTTATAATTACTTTTGTGATCAATGATATTAAACATACCCTTTGTTCGTATGGCATCCTTCATGGCATCTTCATCACAGTAGTACCCGTCTTTAAAATACTCTTTCAGGAGTAAAACATCGGATGGTTTTAAATGAACAATAAAATCAAAGTCCCTTGTATACCTTGGCCCGGTATATATGCTGATTGCCATACCGCCCGATAGCATATACGGTATCTTATTTTCGTCAAAAAACCTGACTACTATTCTCAAAAAATCAAACATGTCCTAATTTTTTATTTTAGTTTCTCATTCTTCTGATGCCTTTCCGCATCCCGGATATTTTTCTTCTCAAAATTCTTTTGCAGCGCTTCCGTCAGGTTCACCCCGGTTTGGTTGGCTAAGCAGATAAGCACCCACAGCACATCAGCCATTTCATCCGCCAGAAGCCCCCTCCAAACCTCCCCGCAAGGGGGAGGCTTACCATCCTCATTACGATAAGACTGATCTCCGTATTGCCGGGCCATATGCCTGGCCAGTTCCCCCACTTCTTCGGTAAGAATAGCCATATTAGTGAGTTCGCTGAAGTAGCGGATACCTGTTGTTTTTATCCATCCGTCCACCTGCTGCTGGGCCTGCTCTATTGTCATAACAAATATTTTGGAGTATGAATTGCAATTTAGCATGATTCTTGCCGTTTACCACCTCCCTGCCCCTGGAAACCCAAACCAATTCCTTTAAAAGATTAAATGTATTCTATGACAAAGTCTGTTTACAGGCTGCTGGCTGTTGCCGCATTATCCGTACTGATCATGACTGGCCAGGCGCAAACAGCCGCCAAAGAAACCCGGCCCTACAAAGTGCTCACCTCCGGCCGACAGCTAACCATTAAAAGTATTAAGACCATTCAGCATATAATGCTCTGGACCACCGGCGGCGACAGGGTGGTGGAGCAGAAGGACATCAATAATAATTCCTTCACTACAGATATCCCTATCAGCCGTAAAGCCTTTTTCCTGATGGTAGGACTGGCCAATGGAAAGGTTTATACAGAAAAAATCGGGATACAATAAGCTACTCTTTATTTTTTGTATCAATTATAATAGTCACCGGTCCATCGTTCAGTAAATCCACCTTCATATCAGCTCCAAAAACGCCGGTTTTAATTTCCCTGCCCAGGTCAGCCGACAGTTGCTGAATCATTTTCTCATACAAAGGAATAGCCACTTTCGGCTTGCCGGCCCTGATATAAGAAGGCCGGTTGCCTTTTTGGGTAGAAGCATGCAGGGTGAACTGGCTTATCAGCATTATCTCCCCTTCCTTATCCTTTACTGATTCATTCATCACACCGGTATCATCATCAAAAATGCGGAGGTTGACGATCTTGCTGCTCAGCCATTCAATGTCGTCAGCAGTGTCCGCATCCTCAATACCCCAAAAAACAAGTAAGCCATTTGCTATCGCGGCATGAACTTTCCCCTCTATTGTCACACTTGCTTTTGATACTCTTTGAATTACAGCTCTCATACTTTAGTATCTTTACAACCCACAAATGTATTGACTATTGACTATTGACTATTGACTATTGACCTATTTGACCTATCCGACTACGCTAAAGATTCGTCGGGCAAGTTTGACCAATATGACTTTAATTGACCTTTCCTCAGAAATAAAGTTCCAAACCACCCGCAGCGGAGGCAAGGGCGGGCAGAACGTAAACAAAGTGGAAACAGCTGTCATCGCCTCCTTGAATATAGATTCATCCCAGCTGCTGACCGATGAGCAAAAAGTATTGCTGAAAGAGAAACTATCGAACCGCATCAATAGTGAAGGTTATTTGCTGGTAAAATCGCAAACCCACCGTACCCAGCTGGCCAATAAGGAAGAATCGGTTGAAAAAATAAATGAACTGGTAAAAAGGGCTTTGGAAAAGAAAAAACCACGCATAGCCACCAGGGCCAGCAAGGCCTCCAAAGAAAAAAGGCTTGAATGGTAAAAAAGGAATGCGGAGTTAAAATCCGTTCGTCAAAAAATTAAAATAAGCGACTACTAAAACCAAACCGCAGGGAAATTTGTAAATTAGGTGTTCAATGGAACCCTGTGCGAAATAAACTCCTGACTATATCCCTTTTATTCTTTGCCGTTATTGGCCTTTCTTACCTGTTTGGCTCCTGTAAGAAAGAGCAGAAAACAAATGGCCTGCAACGGATGCAGCAGGAAATTCCGGCAGGGTTTCCTGCACCGGCTTATTCTTTTCAGGATAACCCTTTGACCAAAGAAGGCTTTGAACTGGGCCGGAAATTGTTTTATGACGGCCGCCTTTCCATTGACGGTATGCACCCCTGCTCTTCCTGCCACCAGCAGATAGCCGGGTTCGGCACTTTTGAGCATGACCGCAGTCATGGGGTAAATAATACCCATACTTTACGCAATGCCCCCGTACTCTTCAATTTGGCCTGGAATACAAGTTTCCACTGGGATGGGGAGTTTTCCTCGCTGAAAGATGCTGCCGCACATCCCATACATGGCAGCAACGAAATGGGGGAAACATACCAGGGCATCATTAATAAACTGGAAGCCGACAAAAGCTGCCGGGATGAGTTTAAAAAAGTTTTTGGTTCCCCATTTATTCGCCCTGAACATATTTTAAAAACGCTGAGCCAGTTTACAGGTTATCTTACCTCTGCCGGTTCAAAATACGACCGGTATAAAAAAGGTACAGCCAGCTTTACCCCGCAGGAAGAAAACGGTTACCAGTTGTATAAGACCAATTGCGCCGGCTGCCATCCCGAGCCGCTATTCACCGATTACAGTTTCCGCAATATTGGTCTGCCCGTTGATAATTTTTTAAATGATTTCGGAAGAATGAGAGTTACCGGCAAAAAAGAAGATTCTCTGAAATTCAAAGTGCCTACACTCCGCAATACTTATATTTCATCCAACTATATGCATGATGGCCGCTTCAACACATTGCAGCAGTGCATTACCCATTACCGCACAGGTGTGCAGCAAAGCGCTACGCTTGACCCTTTACTGACGAATGGTATTACGCTGACGAATGCACAGGCCAATGACCTGTTTGTTTTTTTAAGGACACTGACCGATTCCAGTTTTCTGACCGATGCCCGGTTCAGGCAGCCGCAGTAATTAATTGGCCGGCTTTCTTTTGCCCACCAGCACACCCAGCGCCTGTTTTTGTGATTCGATGTCCTTTTGGGTGCTTTCCTGGTCAGTTTTATTTTGCTGTAGCTTTCTTTCCAGGTTTACCTGGTCATCTTTCAAATCTCTCAGTTTCTTTTCTGCCTTCGCCACGGTTTCTTCCTGTGCTTTTATCTGCAGTTCCAGGTTGGCAGCTTCTATTTCGGGCAGCATATTATTTAAAAAAGATTTGGCGCTGCCAACTACCGCAGCATCCATAGCGTTCAGGGAATTCTTGTCGCCGTTCATCATGATCATATACAACACGGATTCATCACTCTCCTTCCGGCTTTTGCGCTCCACTTTTATCAGGTAATCCATTCTTTCGCTGCTGATGCCGGTGATGTAAGCATTTTTATATACTAAAAACCCTTTGTCCCGGTTCAGGATGCCTTTCTCCTCTTTGGCTTTGTACCCCATTCCGGATAGCTTCTGTATTATGGCATTCTCCACCGCTTCCTGCGGATAGGAATAGTCAATGGCGATGGCCTGTTGTTTTTTCTTGTCGTACTGGATGGAGGCTTCATAGGCCTGCGCAAGGGATGCTGAACATATTATTACCAGCAAAGCAAAGAGTAAACCTTTTTTCATCATATTATCAGTTTTATGCCCGTAAAGATACAGTATGGGGCAAAAGCGTTGCAATTGCCTTAAATAAACAGCGGTGGAAAGCCCGTATTCGTTTTTTGGCGGTGCATCAGTTACATTTGCTGTCAAATTATCCAATCCTTTGAGCGGCATTAAAAAACTGGCGGGGCAAACCATCTGGTACGGGCTGAGCAGCATTTTTGGCAGGTTCCTTAACTACCTGCTTACTCCCCTGCTGGTTACTATTTTCGCCACCGGCGAGTATGGGAAGATAAGCACCCTCTTTACCATTGCCGCCTTCCTCAATATCGTTTTCACTTACGGACTCGAGACATCTTATTTCCGTTTCGCTTCCATTGAGCCGGAAAAAAAAGTTTATAATACCTGCTGTTCATCACTGCTTATTACTACCAGCATCTTTACTGTTGTATTGATGCTGTTTACAAAAGATATAGCCGGCTTCCTCGAAATGCCGGCCCATCCTGAATATATCCTGTGGGTAATCCTGATTGTGGCGCTCGACACACTGGCTGTAATGCCCTTTGCCAAACTCCGCCATGAAGGAAGACCGAGGAAATTCGCCGCCATCAAGATCCTGAACATACTCATTAATGTCGGCCTCGTTGTTTTCTTTCTTGTTGTTTGTAAGAATGCACATGAAAAGAATGCTGGCAATATTTTTTCAGACTTGTACGATCCCAAAATTGGCTTGGGCTATGTCATCATCTCCAATCTTATTGCCAGCGGTCTGACATTGCTCTTGTTAAGTAAAGAGTTCTTGCAGTTCAGGTTTCGGCTCAATCCCATTTTCTGGAAGCAACTGATGAAATACAGCTGGCCGCTGGTGATCGTTGGTTTTGGCGGCATGGTGAACGAAACCATAGATCGCATCATGCTGCTTAAATTTTATCCGGGTACTACCGAAGAAGCTTTTTCGCAGTCCGGCATCTATTCGGCCAACTATAAATTAGCTGTTATTATTGTGCTTTTCATCCAGGCTTTCCGCATGGGGGCCGAACCTTTCTTTTTTAAACAGTCCACTGCAGAAAATGCGCAACGCACCTATGCCCGGGTGATGAAGTTTTTTGTGATAGCCTGTTGTTTCTGTTTTTTGGGCGTTACGCTTTTTTTAGACATCTGGAAATACTTTATGGGTACGGCCCACCCCGAATATTATACGGGACTAAAAGTGGTGCCGCTGCTGATGACGGCCAAGATTTTCTTGGGCATCTATTACAATCTTTCTATCTGGTATAAGATAAAAGAACGCAACCTTACCGGCGCCTGGATAACTATCGGCGGCGCCGCCATCACCATTTTATTCAACTGGTTCTTTATCCCGGTATGGGGCTATATGGCCTGCGCCATCGCCACGGTGCTTTGCTATGGGTTTATGATGATAGTAAGCTATTCTCTCGGGCAAAAACATTACCCGGTTCCATACGCCTCGAAAAAAATACTGGCCTACATCGCTGTCTCTCTGATACTGTTTGGACTGCACCAGGCATTTCTGTTACTGGAAATGAGCCGTTGGGTGAACCGTGGAGCAGGCCTTGCATTCATCGGGCTTTTTACTTTACTTGTTTTAAATGTTGAGAGAAAAGAATTTCAGATGTTGCCGCTGATCGGAAGGTTTTTGAGACCTAAGGCTGCTTCTTAGGCCTATTCATTTGTCATCATAATCATAGGATATGCGATAAAAACAACATCAATAATTGCAATAGCTATCAGCCACTTCCATTTTTCTTTCCATATTAAAAAAAGTGTAATAATTAGGAAAATAGCGGGGGATAAACCAAACCCTATGTAAAGATCTCTTGATTTATATATTGATGCCTTCGAAAAAAACTCAGACCCAAAGGGATAACCTCCTTCTCCAGAAAAAAATTCAATAAGATCGGCTGAATGGAGTAATAAAAAAAATACAGGTACTATACTCAAACCTATCTTTAACCAGGTCGAGACCTGTTTCATTAATTGAATTAGTACAACGTTATAAATGAAAAGCGCTTGTTAATACAATTTCACAAACGGATTATTCATTTTCTCAAACCCAATCGTCGTTACCGGTCCATGACCTGAATACACTTTTGTTTCATCCGGCAGGGTAAAAAACTGGGTCTGGATACTGTTGACCAGAGTATCAAAATCACCCCCGGGCAGGTCGGTACGGCCAATGCTCATATTAAAGAGTACATCACCTCCGATGATAAACCCGCCGGCCTCATGATAAAAGGAAACACTACCCAGTGAGTGACCGGGGGTGAAACGGATCTCCAGCTCATCCTCTCCTATTTTTAAAGTATTTCCTTCCTTTAAATAAACCAGCGGGCCCTCATAGTTGTCGAAGGGAAGTTGCCACATCTGCCCGGCCTGGGGGGCAAAGTCCAGTACCGGCTTCTCCTTGGGGTGCAGGTGCAGGGGCAGGCCCCAGGTATCATATACGAATCGGTTGCCGAAAACATGGTCCAGGTGACAGTGAGTGTTAAGCAGCAAAACCGGCCTGAGACCTGTCTCCATAATACCCGTTTTTAATTCGTCCCTTTCCCCCGGGAAATAACAGCCCGGGTCGATAATGCAGCACTGCTTCTGCTCGTTATACAAAACATAGGTATTCTCCTGAACGGGGCTAAATATGAAGGACTTAACAGTTAACATGGATGGTTTTTTCGTACTTTTATTTAGGGCCTCCCTAAATCCCTCCAAAGGAGCGACTTTCGGACATTTCGAAAGTACGAAGAAGTGTTTTTAGGGTGGAAGCAAAACGATACCCTAAACCCCGTAGGGGTTGAATATTGGTAGCCCCCGATAAAATCGGGGGGAGAAGAATAGGATGAAATGTATTGGAACCCCGTAGGGGTTCAACATTGATGAATAGCGAACAGAATGTACAAGAGTGCGACGCAACGGATGATGATCGGAGTTACAGTCGCCCGGTCAATAAAATAATAAACGATTAGAAACAGCAAAGCATCTATGAAGAAAGCACTAAGCCTGATTGCCTGCCTTTCCGTCTTTATGGCTATGGAAACCGCAGCCCAAGTGAACACAGTGGAATTCGGTAAAAACCGGGTGCAGTACCAGAAATTCAAATGGAAATATTACCAGACCGAAAATTTCAATACCTACTTCAGCCAGGACGGGCTGGGCCTGGGTAAATATGTGGCGCAGGTAGCTGAAGGGGAACTTCCCTCCATTGAAGAATTTGTGGAATACGGCTCGCAGCGCCGCATCAACATTGTGGTGTATAACAATTACGATGAGATGCAGCAGTCCAATATCGGGATCGGTATTGACTGGCAGAACACCGGCGGGGTAACCAAACTGGTGAACAACAAAATGATCGTTTACTTCGACGGCAACCATGATAACCTGCGCCGCCAGATAAGGCAGGGTATTGCCCGGGTGCTGGTAGATAACCTGCTGTTTGGCGATGATCTTGGCGAGTTTGCCGCCAACCAGGCCCTGCTCGACCTTCCCAAATGGCTTACAGACGGCTACATTGCCTATGCTGCCGAGAACTGGAGCCCGGCGCTGGATGATGACCTCCGCGGGGTGATGCTGAACAGCGATTACCGGAATTTTTACCAGTTTGCCTTTGCCAAACCCCTGCTGGCAGGCCACTCTTTCTGGAAATATATCGGGGATAAATACGGGAAGAACAAGACCACCTACTTCCTGTACCTGGCCCGCATTTACCGCAACCTGAACAACGCTTCCAATAAAATCGCCAAAAAGAAATTCAAGAAGATTCTGCAGGATTTTATGACGGAAGTGCAGGAGCAATACTTCAAAGACATCCGCGGCCGGCGCAACACACCCCGTGGCCAGTTGTCTGTATCAGAAGATATTGGCAAAAAAGATTTCATCCGCTTTAATGCAAATCCTGTTCCCCGCAGTTTCACTTACGCCGTGGTGGAGTTCAAACAGGGCCGCTACCAGGTGGTGCTGATGGAAAACTTTGTGGACCGTAAAGTGCTGCTGAAGCTTGGCGTACGTACAAGGGAGAAAGATTTGCACCCTAACTACCCGCTGCTGGCCTGGGATGGAAAGGGAACCAGGCTTGCCGTGCTGTACAATGATGAAGGCAAAACAAAATTCTTTGTATATGATGTGGTGAACCGCAACAAACTATGGAAATATGAGATTGACAAGTTCGACCAGATACAGGATATGAAATATATGCTGGACAACAACACTCTTTTGTTCAGCGGGGTGCGCAGCGGGCAATCCGACATCTATGTTTATAAAATAGACAAGCAGACATTTGAACAGGTCACCAATGACGTATATGATGATCTCGATCCGTCATTTGTAGCTTTTCCGAACAAAACGGGTATCCTGTTTTCCAGCAACCGCCCCACAGAGAAAGCAGCCAGCAGCGATGATTCACTTCCGGGCAAACGCTTCAATATTTTTATGGTGGACAACTGGAACAAGTCCGAGTTCAAACAGATTTCCCGGCTTTCGGATCTGAAGCGGGGCAATGCCCGGTTTCCTTCACAATACAACCAGTCGCATTTCACTTTTGTAAGTGATGAGAACGGGGTGAACAACCGCTATGCCGGTTTCTTCACCACCGAAAGGGCTGGCCTGGATACGCTGGTATTCATCGGTGATGAAGTGCTGCGCAATCCGCCTAAAAAAGATGTGGACAGTTTATTAAAGCAATGGGACAAGACAGATATAGATTCTGTTGGTTTTGTATCCATCACCAACGATTCCTCCTATGTATTCCCGCTGACCAACTACCAGAGCAGCATGCTGGAAACAAGAACGGCTGGCGACAACCAGATGGTGAGTGAAGTGGTGAAACTGGGCGACACCAAACTGCTGTACCGGCTGAAAGTGGATGAGAATACCCTGCGCCGCCGGAATGTGAATGCAAGACCTACTGAATACATGCGGAAAGTGATAGAGGAGGAGAAGAAAGCGGCGAAAAAAGAATCGCTGTACCTGCCCAGGACCGATACACTGACCCAAAAGCAAAAAGATTTCTTTAACAGCGGATTTGATGATGAGAAACAAAAATCCGACAGCAGCAAACTCGGCAAAGTGGTGCCTGCGGAAGAAGTGTTAAAAGAATCAGTGCTGAAAAAAGCAAAAGTGTGGGAATACCGGCCACCGAAATTCTTTAATGATTATCTCGTCAGCGGCTTTAATAATAATGTGCTCATCACCCGTTACCAGCCTTTCCAGGGGGGGAACGGCCCGATACAACTGAGTAACGGGGATCCGTTTAACGGAATTCTGCGGGTGGGCACATCCGATTTGTTTGAAGACTGGAAATTTGCGGGTGGTTTCCGCATCAGCCCCGACCTGAACAATAATGAATACGTAATAACCACGCAGTACCTGAAAAAAAGAATTGATTACAGCCTCACCTATTACCGTAATGCGGTAAAGAACCCGCCGTTGTTTGATACATCGAACTTTAATGTGAAGCAATATACCAACCTTTACCAGCTTGGGGCCACTTACCCCTTTAACCGCATACAAAGTGTACGGGTGAACCTGGCCTACCGGAGCGATAAATATGTAAAGCTGGCCAATAATTTTGACCCTAACGGCTCATTAAAAGGAGCGGATGAACGTCAAACCTTTGGCCTCGCCCATATTGAATATGTGCATGATGATGCCGTAAGCCCCGCCATGAATATCTGGAACGGACTGCGCTGGAAAGTATTCATGGATATTAATGCCCGCATCAAAAAAACAGGCGCCACGGGGCTCAAGAAACACCCCACTACTTTTAATTTCGGCTTCGATGGCCGCCATTACCTGCCGCTTTACCGCAACATCATCTGGGCCGTGAGGGCCGCCGGTGACTTTTCCTGGGGCAACCAGAAGATCATTTATTATCTCGGCGGGGTTGACAACTGGCTGATATTCGGCAACAACCAGAAAATTGATGATAACGGTAATATCAGCTACCGCTATTTTGATCCGGCCAACAGACCTGACCCTGACAATGACTATGCTTACCAGTCGCTGGCCGTGAATATGCGGGGCTTTAAACAGAATGTAGCCAATGGCAACAATGCATTTGTTATCAACAGCGAGATAAGGGTGCCGGTGTTTACTTCTTTCTTTAACAAGCCAATCAACAATGCATTTCTCCGCAATTTCCAGGTTGTACAGTTTGTAGACCTCGGCACAGCGTGGAATGGCCGTTTTGATAAATTTGAAAGGCCGGGGGTGAGTTATAATAGTCCGCCGATAACCATCAAGATCAAAGCAGGGGGCATTGGCCCTTTTGCCGGAGGATATGGGTTTGGAGCAAGGAGCACCCTGTTGGGTTATTTCCTGCGGGTGGATGCAGCCTGGGAAATGAATGGGATATTTAAAGGCAAACCGCAATGGTATTTTGCAATGGGACTCGACTTCTGATTAAGCTGATTACTAATTGACCTGATTTGAATGATAATAATAAAGCCCCCGGTTCGGGGGCTTTATCTTATTAAATCCTCAGGGTTTATACCTATTGCTCGGGAATAATAATCATGTAGAAAATAGAAAAATTTATCTTTTCGACCTCAACCCTATTTATTTGGAAATGAATTGCTTCAAAATCAAATTACTTCTTGCTCACCACCCACCCTAAAGCAACAATAAGGCAGTTTTAATTGTCTGTACCTAAAACAAATTCACATGAAACCAATATTATTAATCTCCATTTTTCTAATTGCCTCTTGCAAGAAAGATATACAGTATGATGTTCCCTGTAATGCACCGACAAACGATATTACTATTTCACGGCAGTTATTTATTGGTAACTGGACATGGGTATCCGAATTATATAGAGACCGCCTTACCGGACAAACCATTTTAAAGACTCCCCAAACAGAAGGATATACCAGACAGTTAAAGGTATTTAATTCACACCTTGAGTTCTTTAAAAATAATTCGCTTGAAGGAAAATATCTGTATGATTTTGTTATTGAAAGCTCTATAACAAATTATCCTGACGACAAAACCAATGTTCTGGTTTTTAAAGATTATAACACCGGGATAAGGGACAATCATGTGCATTATAAAATTTGCAATGACACATTGATCTTAAATTTTGAAATTCGTTCACATGTTAAAGGTGTCGAAAAATGGGCCAAAAATTATTAACATGAAAGATCTGAATAAAATTGTTGCTGCTTTTCTTTTATTGATATTTTGGTACAATGCCAATAGCCAACAGAAATGTGCATCTACGGTTGATTTATCCTTAATTCAAAAGCTTGACCCTGCAAAGTATCAGCGTATCATGAATTTAGAGCAGCACACTCAGAGGTTCGTCGACTCTGTTAACAACCCGAACAATCCCCAACGATTAATAACTCCGGGTTCTACCATTATTATCCCTGTTGTTGTTCATGTATTACACCGGGGTGAAGCGGTGGGTACTGGCCGCAATATTTCTGATGCCCAGATAATTTCACAAATTGATGTTTTGAACGAAGATTTCAGGAGGCTGAATGCGGATGCTGTTAATACCCCTTCTGTTTTTCAGCCTGTTGCCGGAGATGCAAATTTTGAATTTAGGCTTGCCTGCATAGATCCAAGCGGCAATCCTACAAACGGTATCACCAGAACATTCGCAGGAGTTGAGCAATTTACTGTTGTTTTCAGTCCCTCAGGACCAATAGATGAACAAGCTACAAAGATTAAGTTTACAGCTCAGGGCGGAAAAGATGCCTGGGCTACAGACAGATACTTAAATATTTGGGTTTGCAATATGAGCAGTTTTCTTGGTTATGCTCAATTCCCGGAGGATTACACTGTAAAACCCAATACGGATGGTGCAGTGGTATTATTTAATGCTTTTGGGAGAGTTGGCAATTTGCTGTCGGGATATAATAAAGGCAGAACTTGCACACATGAGATAGGACATTGGTTAAATGTCCGGCATATTTGGGGCGATGCAGTTTGCGGAAATGATTTTGTAGATGATACACCAACCCAGGAATCGTATCATTTGGATTGTGTAGTTTTTCCATGGATATCCTGTGGTAATGCACCCAATGGCGATATGTTTATGAACTATATGGATTACACAAACGATGGTTGTAAAAACATTTATACTGTCGGCCAAGCTTTACGGATGAGGGCTGTTTTCGCTTCTGGTGGGCCAAGATTTAGTTTTATAGATAATTACTTCCAAATAAGTACCCCTGTAACAGCGCTATGCGGCACAACCGGCACAGTCTCTGTTAAAAACCCTAACTGCCTGCCTGTTACCTGGAGTGTGGCATCCGGCCCAGTTAGTATCATTGGAGGGCAGGGCACTAACACAGCTACTTTGCAAAGAACCGGTAACGGTGTTGGGGTAATTAAAGCATCGGCTGGTGGTTATACTGATGATGAACCAATTATTCTTGGAACACCACAGCCTTTAACCCAAATAAGCGTTTATCAGCAGATTTGCGGCGATCAGCTCCAGTGGTGGCTTGACCCCGTTCCGTGGACAGAATATGCCACCTATAATTGGTCAATAGCCGAAGCCTTTGGCGGGCCTGTTGTGAATACAGGACAAAGTGCTTCCGGCCCTTATTATGTTGCTTTAAATTGTACCCCTTCTTCCGTATGGGATATATCTGTTACACCACAAAATGTTTGCGGGCTTAGCACTACTTACACGGCTACTTTCAGCAATCCCTGTGGTGAGAACTGCGGAGGCGGTGGCACTTACCGGATGATAACAAATCCCAATCCGGCCTCCAATCAGCTTACGGTAACAATTCATAAGCCGTCAAATGTCATATCCGCTAAGGAAACCGATATGGTTCAATTTGAAATAGTTGATCCTGTTTCAGGATATACTCTTAGGCGATGGCAGTTACGAAACAATCAGCTGAGGTTCACACTTGATCTTTCCAATATTAAAAATGGAGTTTATTTCCTGAATGCACTCATTGGGAAAAATAGAATAAGTAATAAAATAATTATTGCGAGGTAAGTTAACCCGTCACATTCACGGGCTATAAATGGGAACTGGTTCTTAGTTAGAAACAGTTCCCATTTTCTTTATTGAACTTAATAGATAATGAGTTCAAACTTATCATTTAGAAAGCAAAACAACAGTTCAGTCAGTTTCTTAATTGTGAAGCAGGTTGGCCAGCAGCCATGTTATCGCCATATGGTTACTCATGATACCAGCTGGAAATTTTCACCAAACAGGTAAATGGCAAGTGTGAGAAGTACCAGCCCACCAAAAAGGGCTATGCTGAGAGGCCACCATTTTTTCCGGATGGTTATCCTGAAATCTGCCTGCTCCCGGTTGAAATGCCAGTCAATATGCAGCACCTGCAGCGCCGAAAAGATCATGGCCAGCAGCGGTCCGAAAAGAATGAGCAGGTTAATGTTCCAGCCCGGAGGTTCTTTAATCCCCATGCTTTCCAGTAAAGGAGCCGATGCATCAAACGGGCCGTCAATACCCCACCCGTATTTCAAAACAGAAATGACGATAACATAAGTGGCCGGGAAGAGCAGCAGAATGGAAAGGGTGTTAAACCAGGTGCTGCGGGAAGCTGATGTAGTTGCCATAAAGTTGTTTTTAGTGTTTATCAAATATTTTGTTCCTGATCCTGCTGGTGGGCTCGTACAGCAGTTCATTCCATTGCCAGTGATGAAAAGAAGTGCTGCTCCTTCCCTGCAGGAAGGCCCTCCGCATTTTTCCCCAATGCTCAGGCATGCTGATGAAGCTATAAAGCACTGTTGCCAGTACAGGAAAGGAAATACGGCCATTGCCAAGCATAAAACACTGCAGACAGGCCTCGCCTTCATCGGTGGTGTCATAGTTCAGCAGTACATGCTTCAGGTCGTGCCGGGCATAATGTTTCAGCAAGGGCAGGTTTCTCTTTTGCAGGAAAAGGAACAGATCATGGCCAAGTGTTTTGTCGGGAAACTGCGCCAGTTCCTCCCTGGAATAGGCAAACAGGTTGGGTCTGCGAACGATCTTCAGCAAGGGCAATGCTATTTGATGCGTCAGAAAAACCAGGATGGCTGAACGTATTTTTATCAATACTTTTCTCATACATATTTTATTTAACTGCTTTGATCATACTTTCCAGTGCTGCGACGTGTTCAGAAAAAGCTTTTTCCCCTGTTTTAGTAACGGAATAAGTGGTGTTCGTTTTCCTCCCGATAAACCCCTTCTTCACTTTCAGGTAACCGTTGTCTTCGAGGCTGAGCAAATGGGTGGCCAGGTTCCCGTCTGTCACTTCCAGCATTTGCTTCAGGTCGTTGAAGCTGATCTCTTCATTCACCATGAGGATGCTCATCACACCGAGGCGGATGCGGCTTTCAAAGACTTTATTTAAACCAGTGATCGGATTTTTCATGTTCTGAACTTACTTTCCTGTTCTTTCGTATTTATACCACATGGTTATTCCATACACAATATGCAGTACCCCAAATCCTGCGGCCCAGAAATACAAACCGTAACCGGTGTAAAACATATTTGCCAGCCCCAGCATAATTTCACAATAACCGAGATACCGGATATCGGTAAGGGTGTATTTGCTGGCATTGATCAGCGCCAGGCCATAAAAAATAAGACAGGCAGATGATACATAACTCCAGTCATCATAGCGCAGCATGGCCAGGATAAACCCGGCGCCTGCCAGCAGTGGTATGGACATATTCCAGAAAAGCCTTTTGGAAACAGGTCCCCACAATGAAACATTTTGCCGGCGGGCCCTGCGCCAGGTAAAATAAAAGGAAGAGATGAACGCAGCGGCAAAAACAGCAATGGCAAGCCCGATCAGTTTGATCTTGAGCCGGCTGAAATCATCGCCTGTAAAAAAACCGCGGCTGTTATAGCTGCCATAGTAGTTACTAAGCATCTGTCCGGCCAGCCAGGCGCCTGCCAATGCAACTAAGCCTGCGGCAATACCACTCAAACCACTCAGTGAAATGAAGCGGCTGCTCCGTTCCATCATTTGCTTAATAACCTGTAATGTCTGTTCAGGAGGATTGGTTTCTTTCATAAAAAGCACTTTGTAATACAAAGTAAATAGGGATTTTTCATACCTCCAAATCCATTTTTCCCTTATGGCCCATAATTATTAAGGCCTTAACAACCAGGTTTACCAGCAGAGGCAGTAATTTTAGCAGATAATGACCCTTTTGAAACAATACCGGGCAGCCCTTATCCTTGCAGCTATACTGGCCTCTCATCTGTCAGTAGAGGCGCAGCGTAAAATCATTTCCGGCATTGTGCAGGATGCCAGCAGCGAGGAGCCTATCCCCTTTGCATCCGTCAGCTTTAAAAACAGCAGCACCGGAAAACTGACCGACTCATCCGGCAGCTTCAGCTTCCACCTGAACAACTGGCCATCCGATACCGTCGAAATAACCTGTGTGGGTTACCAGCCGTACCGTTTCATTATTATCAGGAGTAAAGATTCTGTGTCGCTCACCATTCAAATGGAAAGAGGCACTTTCTCTGAAGGCGCTTCGGTAAAAGTGAAGGTGAACAAAGGCCTGCTGGTCTGGCGGAAAATTGTACAGCACAAACCGGAAAATGACCGGTACAAGTTTGAGAACTTTTCCTACGAACTGTACAACAAACTGGAGCTTGACCTCAAGAATATCAACTTTCAGAAATTTGGGAAGTTTAAACCGCTGAAGCCCATCAGTGACCTCATCAACCAGAACACAGATACAGCGGAAGGTGTCCGGTACCTGCCCACTTATCTCACTGAAGCGCTGTCCGACTACTACTACCAGAAAGATCCAAAACGGAGAAGGGAGATCATCAAAGCAGCCAATCTCAATGGTGTAAAAAATGAAAGTGTACTGAAGTTGCTGGGCGGCATGGACCAGGTGGTGAATGTCTATAACAATTTCATCCCGGTATTCGACAAGCAGTTCGTAAGCCCCATCAGCGATAACGGGGATTACTATTATAACTACCGGGTGGCGGATACCCAGATGATTGCCGGGCAGCGTTTCTATCATCTCATCTTCACCCCCCGGCGAAAAGGCGGCGACACATTTGAAGGCGACTGCTGGGTGCATGTGGGCAGTTTTGCCATTCAGCGGATGAACCTGCGGCTGGGCAAAGAGGCCAATGTGAACTTTGTGGAGAACCTGAGCCTGATACAGGAATACAAACTGGTGAATGATACGACCTGGTTTTTATCCAAAGACAAATTTGTGGCGGACCTCTCCCCCGTTGGCAAAGACCGTCCCGGTTTTATCGGCCGCAAAACAACCACTTACAGAAATATTATCGTCAACGACAGTTCAGTCATCAGAGAAGTGAGTAAGAACAAGACCAATGAGGAAATCATTACTTTGCCGCAGGCAGCGGAGAAGAATAAAGAGTTCTGGGCAACTGCCAGGCATGAGCCGCTCAGCAAAACAGAGAGCGGCATCATCAAAATGATTGACACCCTCACCAATGCCCCGGTATTCAAGAAATTCACAAAAACGATGGCCTTTATCGGCACAGGGTACAAAGACATCGGAAATTATCAGATAGGGCCATGGTTCAACTGGATTACCTCCAATGGCTGGGAGGGACTGCGGATAAGGTTTGACATAGCCACTAATAAATATTTCAACAAAAAAATAAAACTGCACACCTACCTTGCCTATGGTTTTGGCGATCAGAAGCTGAAAGGAATGGCGGAGGCATTTTACCTGCCCAACAAAGATCCCAGGACCTATTTGTATGCCTCCTATACCAACGACCTGGACTGGGGGCAGAATTATTATGGCGAAGTATCACAGGACAATATATTCGCCCTGGCTATCCGGAAAAAAGGCATCCCGGTCAAGAACCTGAAAGTGGATGAAAAGCGGTTTGAGTTTTTTAAAGAAGTACTGCCCTGGATGAGCAACCGGCTGACGGTGATACATAAATCTTCTTTGCCCCTCCGCAACCTGGTGCCGCTTGATTCATTCAGGGCCACATCCAGCGGCGATCCGCTGGCCACATTTGAGGTTTCGCTGAAACTCCGCTTTGCCTGGCTCGAACGTTTCCTCGAAAGCCATTTCTACCGCAGCAGTTTGGGCAGCGACTACCCGATTGGAGAAATCAATATCAGCCGTGGCTTTGCGGGTGTGTTCAAAAGCAGCTACAATTACACTAAATTATCCGCCAGCCTGTCTGATAATGTAAAGATCCCGCCACTGGGAAATATCTCCTGGTATATCTATGGCGGCAAAACATTCGGCACCCTCCCCTACACATTGCTGGATGTGGCCCCCGGCAACGAGTTATATTATTACAACCAGTATGCCTTCAACATGATGAACCGCTGGGAGTTCATCCACGATAAATATTTCGGGGTCAATCTTGAACATAATATTGGTAATGGCCTCTTCCGCTGGTTTCCCAAACTCCGTTTCCGGCAGTTCTGGACTGCCAAAGCACTATGGGGCAGTCTTAGTCCTGCCAACCGGGCGCTAAATTTCAAACAGGGTTATAGTTTTCAAACATTGAATGGCAATACCTATCTCGAACTCGGCACTGGAGTGGATAATATTTTCAAAGTATTCCGAATTGACTTTATCTGGCGGGTGCTGCCATCTGCACTTCCCAAGGAAGGAGATAAGACATTCGGTGTATTTGGAAGTTTCAGGGTGGCGTTTTAAAACACGGGTTACAGGACTTAACAGATTTCACAGAAGTGGCTTTCTGATTTGCGTTTCTCCTGAATAGTATGCAGAAATCCTGTCTATCCGCTGTGATCCGAGCAATCTGTGTTTCTTTTCCCTAACTTCCTCTATCTAAACTTCACTCCATGTCATCTCACTTCGTTCTTGCTCTTGACCAGGGCACAACCAGCAGCCGCAGTATGCTGTTTGACAAACAGGGCAATATCATCAGCGTGGCGCAAAAAGAATTCAAGCAGTTTTATCCGCAGCCCGGCTGGGTGGAGCATGATGCCAATGAGATATGGAGCACCCAGTTTGGCACCATGGCCGAGGCTGTGGCCAGGGCACATATCCATATGAAACAGGTGGCCGGTATCGGCATCACCAACCAGCGGGAAACAACCGTGGTATGGGACAGGAAAACCAGTCAGCCCGTTTATCATGCCATTGTATGGCAGGACAGAAGAACGGCGGCTTATTGTGATGAATTGAAAGCGGCAGGCCATGCAGCAGCCATACAGCAAAAAACCGGATTGATCATTGACGCCTATTTCTCCGCCACCAAACTGAAATGGATTTTGGATAATGTGGAAGGCGCCCGAAAAAAAGCGGAGAACGGTGAACTTGCTTTCGGCACTATTGATACCTGGCTTACCTGGAAACTTACCAATGGCGAAGTGCATGTAACCGATGTGTCCAATGCATCGAGGACGATGCTGTTCAATATCCATACCCTGCAATGGGATGTGGAATTATTGAAGCTATTCAATATTCCTGCTGCTGTTTTACCGGAAGTAAAACCCAGCAGTAAGATTTATGGGGTGACCGGAAACATTATTCCCGAAAGTAAAATACCAATTGCAGGAATTGCCGGCGATCAGCAGGCGGCTTTGTTTGGCCAAATGTGTACACAACCGGGTATGGTCAAGAACACTTATGGCACCGGTTGTTTCATGCTGATGAACACCGGTGAGAAAGCGATTGCTTCCAAAAACAATTTGCTCACCACCATTGCCTGGCAGATTGATGGCAAAACGGAATATGCGCTGGAAGGAAGTGTCTTCATCGCCGGGGCGGTGGTGCAGTGGCTGCGGGATGAATTAAAAATCATACGGTCCTCCGCTGAAGTAGAAGCCCTGGCTGCGAAAGTTAAAGACAGTAATGGGGTGTATATCGTTCCGGCATTTACCGGTCTGGGCGCCCCGCACTGGAACCAGCATGCAAGGGGCAGCATTTTCGGGCTGACAAGGGGCAGCAGCCAGGCACATATAGCAAGGGCAGCGTTGGACAGTATTGCCTATCAAACATACGATGTGCTGAAAGCCATGGAAGCAGATTCGGGAATCAGTATTGCAGAACTGCGGGTAGATGGTGGTGCCACTGTCAATAATTCACTGATGCAGTTTCAGTGTGATATCCTGAATACGAAAGTGGTGCGGCCAAAAATTACGGAGACCACTGCATTGGGGGCAGCTTATCTCGCCGGGCTGGCAGTGGGCTACTGGAAAAATATTGGGGAGATACAGGAGCAGTGGCAGGTGGATAAAACATTTACTCCGGCCATGGATGATGAGAAAAGAAATGAACTGGTCAATGGATGGCAAAAAGCGGTGAGGGCAACGATAGCGTGGGCAACCCCTCTAAATCTCCCCTAAAGGGGAGACTTCTGTATGTCCTTGACACTAAACTTTATTTTGTTTGGATAGAACAAGAATGATACAACAACTCGAGTCTGTTCCCGAATGGGACATCTGTATCATCGGCGGCGGGGCCACCGGGTTAGGAACTGCATTGGATGCCGCATCAAGGGGATTGAAAACAGTTTTGTTCGAGCAGTATGATTTTGCCAAAGGCACATCATCCCGCAGCACCAAGCTGGTGCATGGCGGCGTCCGCTATTTACAGCAGGGCAATATCAAATTAGTGATGGAAGCGCTGAAAGAAAGAGGTTTACTGCTCCGGAATGCCCCGCACCTTGTACGCAATCAAAAATTTGTGGTCCCCAATTACCAATGGTGGGAGAAACCTTTTTACGGCATCGGCCTGAAGATTTATGATAAGATGGCGGGCAAGCTTGGACTAGGCCCTTCCCGGTTTTTATCCAAAGAAGAAACATTACAACTGGCCCCTACCCTCGACCCGGAAGACCTGAAAGGAGGTGTGCTGTACCACGACGGGCAGTTTGATGATGCCCGGCTCGCCATCAGCATAGCACAGACGGCAGCGCAGCTTGGCGGGGCTTTGCTGAACTATTTTCCCGTTACTGGTCTGCTGAAAATGCAAAAGAAAATCTGCGGGGTATGGGTAAAAGATTCCCTTACAGGAAAAGACTATGAAGTAAAAAGTAAGGCAGTCATCAATGCCACCGGTGTATTTACCGATGCAGTGATGAAAATGGATGATGCGAAACATAAAAACATCATCAGCCCCAGCCAGGGAATACATTTAGTGGTGGACAAGGAATTTCTGTCCGGAGATGTAGCCATCATGATCCCCAGGACCGATGATGGCCGGGTACTGTTTGCCGTACCCTGGCATAATAAAATTGTGCTGGGTACTACCGATACCCCTGTTGATACGGTTACTGCCGAACCAGCACCGTTGCAGGAAGAAATTGATTTCATTTTAAAACATATCGGTCGCTATCTCAGCAAAGACCCGCAGCCGGGCGATGTGCGGAGCATGTTTGCCGGGCTGCGTCCATTGGTAAAAGGAAAAGTTAAAAAAACAGCAGCACTGTCAAGAGATCATTTAATCACTATCGGGGATTCAGGTATGATCACCATCACCGGCGGCAAATGGACCACTTACCGCAAGATGGCAGAAGATGTGGTGGATTTGGCGATCAGCAACTATCATTTAAAGGCCGGTCCCTGTATTACCGAAGAATTAAAATTAGCCGGTTGCAACAAACCAGTACCTGCCGCCAGCATTGCAACATTGAGTGAAACAGAACTGGAAGCTGCCGTCCGGAAATCGGTACAGGAAGAAATGTGTATGACGGTGGAGGATTTTTTGTCCCGGAGGACAAGGCAGCTATTACTAAATGCCCCTGAAGCCATTAAAGCTGCTCCGTTGATTGCAGGGCTAATAGCTGAAGAACTTGGGAAAGACCATAACTGGATAAATGAACAAATCAATAACTTTAGCGGAATTGCGAAAAACTACATCCCGGTCGCTACCGGGACAAAAACTATAAATTAAAAACTTATGAGCCCTTTCGCCGGCGAATTTATCGGGACAGCCCTGCTCATCATCATGGGTGATGGTGTGGTGGCTAATGTAGTATTAAATAAGACCAAAGGGCAAAACGGCGGCTGGATCGTCATCACCTTCGGCTGGGCCATGGCCGTGTTCCTGGGTGTATACGCCTCACTAAAATTGGGTGGCAGCGGCCACCTGAACCCTGCTGTTACTATTGCCATGACTGCCTTTGCAGATTTTGATTCCTCATTGCTGGCTACTTATATCGGCGCACAATTTGCCGGGGCCATTACCGGTGCTACAATTGTATGGCTGGCCTACCGGCAGCATTTTGCTGCCACTGATGATAAAGATTTAAAACTGGCTGTATTCTGCAATGCCCCTGCTATCCACAGTGTTGGCCATAATTTAATAACAGAGATCATTGGAACATTTGTTTTGGTGTTTGGCGCAATGGCCATGTCGCCAGCCGCTGCTTCATTAGGAACATTAGATGCTCTGCCGGTTGGCTTATTAGTATTGGGCATTGGCTTATCATTAGGCGGCCCTACAGGTTATGCTATCAATCCTGCAAGAGATCTTGGCCCGCGGATAGCTCATTTCATTTTACCCATACCGGGAAAAGGGGACAGTGACTGGGGTTATAGCTGGATACCGGTGGTTGGACCGGTTATTGGTGCATTGATAGCTGCATACATTTTTAAATTATTATAAAATGAGAAGAGTCCAATTGTTGTTCATTACCTGTTGCCTGTTGCCCATTGCATTAAAGGCACAGGATGCAGAAGCAAAACTGAAAGAAAAGGGGATCACATTAATTCCTCCCCCAAGCCCTATTGCGAATTATATAAATGCTGTAAGGGCTGGCAATTTACTTTACCTCTCAGGCAGGGGGCCATGGAAAGCTGACGGAACTTATATGACCGGTAAAGTAGGCAGAAACCTGACTATTGAGCAAGGGTATGAAGCCGCCCGTTTAACTGCCATTAGTCATCTTGCCGTTTTAAAAACAGAACTTGGCTCTTTGAATAAGGTCAAACGAATTGTAAAAGTGCTGGGCATGGTCAACTGTACGGATGATTTTAAAGACCATCCGAAAGTCATCAATGGTTATTCTGATTTAATGGTAGAACTATTCGGGGAAAAAGGAAAACATGCCCGGTCTGCCGTTGGCATGTGCTCCCTCCCTTTTAATATGGCAGTGGAGATAGAACTGGTAGTGGAAATAGAATAAATTTTTAATTACCGGAAGAATCTATACTATAAACCGGTATCAATAAAAAGTAACTGTTGGCTTACTTTTTACTCAGAATGTAAAAAGAGAATTGGAAATAATTAATAAGGCAGAGATCAACACACTTAACCCGATCCATGCCCACTTTACTCGGTTCCTTTTATAATCATCATTTATCAAATAGGCAATTAATACTCCGAGGATATTCAGGAAAAACCCCAGGGCAAAGCCGCCAACATGAAACCCGGTGTCTCCATCCCGTAGTCTGAAAAGCTTTTCCATTTTCTTACTCGTAATGTAACCCTCCCTGTCAATACTGTTTCGCAGTTTTCTTTGTGCCATTTTAAACCCAATCCGGTAGATCAATGGCATCTTTTTACCCGTGATGTGCTGCAGTTCTTTTAAGGAAATAACCGATAACTCCTGTAATGATATCCTGTTCCCGGATTTACCAACCGTCAGGAATACCTGGTCGGCCCTCAGGGCCGGTTTCACATCCGGGGAATTAATGGCAAATGAAACTGAAACAACAACAACAAGGGCGGAAAGCAAAGTGAATAGTTTTTTCATTTCGGTGGTTTTGGTTAATGCAACTAATTTAGTGAAAAAGCAGGTAGCAGCACAAAGTAACCGGTCTTATTATCCACAAGTCGCCAAAATAATCTGTGCTGCATTCATTACCTGTTCTTCTGAGATGATCAGCGGCGGTGAAATGCGCAGGCAGTCAGGAGCAAACAAAACCAGTCTGTCATTACCATCGGAAACTCCTTTGGCCTCCTTTTTATCAACAAGTTTGTTTATCTTTATACAAAACTGATTCATGCTAATAAAACGAACAGGCGATGAACTGGTTATCCGCATCCCGGCATCTGTTGACACTACCGGTCTGCAGCGCCTTATTGATTTTCTCACCTATCAGGAAGCAACCGCATCTTCAAAAGCCACCCAGCAGCAGGTGGATAAACTGGCCCGTGAGGTAAAAAAAGGCTGGTGGAAACGCAACCGCAAAAGGCTGGTTAAATGAAAAAAATAATTGTTGACACCAACATTATTTTTTCTTTCCTTCTCAATACAAAAGGAAGCATCGGCGACCTGGTTTTCAATGCCGAAGATACTTTTGAATTTTTCAGTAACGAATATATGCAATACGAAATCCGTAAGCATTGGAACAAACTCAAAAAGATATCCAACCTGAGCGAAAATGAATTGCAAACAGCCTATGACAAGCTACTCACAAGGATAACTTTCATCAATGAAGAGCTGATACCTGAAAAAATATGGCTGCAATCAGAAATAACAGTTGCCCGCATTGATCCCGATGATATTGACTTTGTAGCGCTGACAAAATACCTGAAAGGCATATTATGGACCGGCGACAAAAGGCTGTACAAAAAACTAAAAGAACAGCGGTTCCGGACTGTTTGTAATACCGATGACCTGCTGAGGTTACGAAAAAGGATTACAGGAAAGTAAATGCTGTTTCATTCGCATGCCCTTACTATTACTTCACAAGCTTTCCTTATCTCCTCTTCCCCAATCACCAACGGCGGCGAAACCCTTAAACAATTCGGCGCAAACAAAAACCAGTCGGTCATCACTCTATTGGCAAGACAGGCATCAATCACTTTCTTAATCGTTTCAAACGAATCAAACTCAACTGCCATCCACAAACCAAAAGAACGGATAGCTTTTATTTTTGGAACTTGTCCCGCCTGTGCGGGATGAACAAGTAATGATTTGAATAATTCTTCCTTCTTCTTAACTGTATCAATCCACCCTTCTTCCAATAATACTTTCATCGCCGCCATACCCGCTGCACAGCAAACGGGGTGGCCGCCGAATGTGGAGATATGCCCCAGCACCGGGTTTTCGGTAAACGCATCCATCAGCCTCTTATCCGCAATAAAAGCGCCAAGCGGCATGCCACCGCCTAAAGCTTTACCGAGCAATAAAATATCCGGCACAATATCAAATTGCTCAAAACCCCAGAGCCTGCCCGTTCTTCCAAAACCGGTTTGTATCTCATCCAGTATCAGGAGCGTTTCTGTCTCCGTGCATTTTTTTCTCAGTGCCTGCATCCAATCTGCAGAAGGAACAATGATGCCTGCTTCTGCCTGTACCGTTTCGGCTATCACACAGGCTGTATGTCTTCTTATTTCTTTTATTGAATCAAACGAATTGTATTCCAGATGCAGCACATCCGGCAGCAGTGGACGAAAGGCATTGCGCCAGTATTCGTCCCCCATCACACTCAAAGCCCCCTGCGTAGAACCATGATAAGAATTGTTGAAGGCAATTATCTGTGTACGGCCGTTTACCCTTTTGGCCAGTTTCATCGCCCCTTCTGTTGCCTCGGTACCGGAGTTGGTAAAATAAACAGAGTTGAGTGACGCCGGTAAATGATCCGTCAGCAGTTTGGCATATTGCACCTGCGGTGTTTCCACAAATTCGCCGTACACCATCACATGCAGGTAAGCATCCAACTGATTCTTTATGGCTTCAATCACTTTCGGGTGGCGGTGGCCCACATTGGCCACACTGATGCCGCCGATGAGGTCAATATATTCTTTCCCGTTTACATCCCACAGCAAACAACCTTCCGCTTTGGCAATTTCAAAAGCCATGGGTGCCGGCGAGGTCTGCGCTACATGACGAAGAAAAAGTTCCCGCTGGGTCATGTAATTTTATTTCACGCAAAGAACGCAAAGGAGACGCAAAGGCGCAAAGAAAATCGCAACTTTACGCAACATTAAACCTTAAACCTGAAACATTAAACTTTCTCCCATGCCCATCATACTTCCGGTAGAAGGTAAACACCCCAAATTCGGCAACAACTGTTTCATTGCCCCCAATGCCACTATCGTTGGCGATGTGGTGGCTGGTGATGACTGCAGTTTCTGGTTCAACACCGTGCTGCGGGGCGATGTGAATTTTATCCGCATCGGCAATAAAGTGAATGTTCAGGATGGCGCCTGCATCCACTGCACTTTTCAGAAATACGGAACAACGATCGGCGACAATGTTTCCATCGGTCATCATGCTATTGTGCATGGTTGCACCGTTCATGATAATGTGCTCATCGGCATGGGCGCCATTGTGATGGACAATGCCGTGGTGCACAGCAATACCATCATCGCCGCCGGGGCGGTGGTGCTGGAAGGCACTGTCTGCGAAGCCGGAAGCATCTATGCCGGTGTGCCCGCCAAAAAGGTGAAGGATATTTCGCAGGAGATGATCAGCGGCGAAATCAACCGGATAGCCAATAATTATGTGCGGTATGCGGATTGGTTCAGGGAGCAGTCTTGAGTCAATAGTCGTTAGTCAAGAGTCCGGGACCGCAGACACCTTCAGGTTCAATTGTTTACTATTAGCTGATGTTCCTGGCTAACGACTCATGACTAAAGACTATCGACTTCCTCGCTCTCGTAACTTTACTCTGGTAAAAACAATTAAATCTGCTTACATTCGTTATTGCTTTACAAGCTGTAAACAATGAAAAACCTCCGTTTTATCACCGTTGCGCTGAGCCTCATGGTGCTTTTGGCATCCTGCGGTAAGCTGAGCAACCTGTTCAAACGGAAGACAGGATGTCCCACCAATGGAAAAAATGTAGGCGCCGAAAAGATCCTCAGCGGCGATCCGGATGGAACTAAAGCAGCCAAAAAGGCCAGGAAATTCAAGAGTTAAGGTTTTGTTGTGTGCAGCGTTTGTACCATCATCCATGTCTAATGGATGCTACCATATCCGTAGTATGAATCAACTAAAACGCCTTAACCATGAGCCTCACCCTACGAACCACCCTCGGCTGTACCGAAGCCATCATTGCCGATGACGGCGGTCTGAAGCAGTTTTACCATGTGGCCGACATCCTTGGCCAGGATTTCAACATTCGGTTTTCCCACAAAGAAGATGACTTTGATGCCATTGACTGGGAGTTCCGCTTCAAAGGCCACAACCTCACCCTGCATTACAGTATTTACAACGGTATCTCCATCTTTCCCACCAAGACCCGTGATGCCCTGAACAAGGACAACAAGGCTGTGGTGGAGCTGGCCGGAGTACTGGAAGGAAGACTGTTTAATGAGGGCAGAAGGAATATTGCCTGAGGATTTTATTAGCCCTGCTACGGTACTACTATCATCGCCTGTTGCGTCGCACTCTTCATCGTTCTGTAATTCTACTCAGCAATAATATGCCGCCCCTACGGGGCTTTTATACATCATTTATTTTTCATACCCCCGGATTTCATCCGGGGCTACTAATATCTGACCCCCTACGGGGTTATCACTTCATCATTCATTATTCCTTGTTCATCTGTTCATCATTCAATAGCCCTTCTCTTCAATAGAATGCAGTATCCCAAGATAACTCATATATCTGTCCTCATTAATCTCCTCCTTCGCCACGGCTTCTTTCACGGCGCAGCCCGGTTCATTATAATGCAGGCAGTTGTTGAACTGGCAATTATTCAGCCGTTCCCGCATTTCAGGAAAATAGTGTGAGAGTTCCTGTTTTTCAATATCCACCAGGCCAAATTCCCGCATGCCGGGTGTGTCAATGATACGGCCCCCGCCGGGTGCAGGAAGGTCAAACATCTCCGCAAACGTAGTGGTGTGCTGCCCCTTGCCACTCCAGCCGCTTATTTCCCCCGTCTTCAGGCTCATTTCAGGGAAGATCACATTCAGCAGGGATGATTTGCCCACACCACTATGCCCGCTGATCAGGGTGGTCTTGTCCTTCAGTACTTCTTTTAACTTTTCTATTCCTTCTTTCTTTTCAGCGCTTACCAGCAGTACCCGGTAACCAACCGTCTCATACATCTCTTTCCACTGATTATATTTTTCCAGTTCCTTGTTTTTATACAGATCCGATTTATTAAAAACAATAACAGCGGGCACATGGTACATTTCAGATGCAACGAGGAAGCGGTCAATAAACCCCTGCGAGGTCCGGGGTTCTTTTAAGGTGGCCACCAGCAGCGACTGGTCGAGGTTGGCTGCCACAATATGGTGCTGGTGCTTGTGCCGGGGGCTTTGCCGGTTGATGTAATTGTGCCGCTGATGAATTTCGTCAATGATGGCCGAGTTATCGGTATCGGCCTGTGATTCCATTTCTACCATATCGCCTACAGCCACCGGATTGGTGCTGGTGATGTCGTCCAGCTTCATAACCCCCTTCATCCGGGCATTCCAGAATTTTCCGGTCTCATCTTTTACAATGTACCAGCTACCGGTGGATTTATAAACTGTTGCTTTCATTCCGGGCTGCAAGATAAAAGAATAAAATATCAGGGAAATTTCCTCAGCAAAGTAAATCGGAGCAGCATTTCAAGAAACAGGAAGCATAACGCAGCCAGTACAAAAGGCAGGAATTTTTCTTTCACTCTTTTGAAAGAAGTTACTTCCACTTTTGATTTTTCCAACTGGTCAATTTGCTGATAGATGCCGGAAAGACCTTCTTTATCCCTTGCCCGGAAATACCGGCCTCCGGTTTCATTGGCGATCTTCTGCAATAAAGCTTCATCTAAAAAGCCAACAGCAGCATCCTTCTGTTTTTTTGTATTGCCGGTATTTTCAATAATGGTGGCCGGCCCGGCACTCATGCCAATGCTGTAAACTTTTACTTGCCTTGATTTAGCAATGTCCAACGCCGTCAGCGGGTCAATCAGTCTTGTTTCGGGCGGGTCTTCCTTGCCATCTGTGAGCAGGATGATAACCTTGCTTTTGCCCGGTGCTTTGGATAAACGGTCCACTGCTGTGGCCAGTCCTTCTCCGATCACCGTTCCGTCGGCCAGGTGTTTTCTGCTTTCCAGGTTTTGTATCTGGGCAAGCAATGTGTTCCTGTCGGTGGTGATGGGGCATTGTGTAAAACTCTCCCCTGAAAAAATAACGAGGCCGATCCTGTCAACCGGGCGGCTGCGCACAAATTCCTGTGCCACTTCCTTTGCCACTTCCATCCTGGAAGGCGGAATATCCCCCGAACCCATACTACCGCTTACATCCATGCAGAGCACAATATCAATACCCTCTCCCTCTGTCCGCTGCTCTTCATTTCTTTTCTGCGGACGGGCCAGCGCAAAAATCAGGGCACTCAATGCCAGCAAGCGAAGTATAAAAGGGAAATGACGGAGACGGTTTTTCCATGAAGAGACACCAAATGCGTGGACGGATGAAACGGTGATGGCCGCCTGGCCACGGCTGTGTTTTTTTACATACCACCATATCAGCAATGGCAGTAATGCAAATAACCCGAAGAGCAACGGGTATGCAAAATGGATATTTTTGATGTAGTTGTAGAGCATAGGCCTCCCCAAACCCCTCCGCGGAGGGGCTTATGAACCCGAAAGTTCAATTGTCTTTATTGAATTCAGAATATCATTATAACAATGGTTATTGTCTTCATCTGATGGATTATACTTCGCAAACTTTACAAAATCACCGAGCCGCAGCGACTGCGACAGTTTATCGTATTGCTCTTTATCCACCTTCAGCTCTTTCAGTTGTAACATCAGATCGTCCGTTGTTTTTTGCAAGGAAAGTATCCCCTTCTTCCGGAAAATGTACAGCCGGAATATATCAGCCAGCCTTGTATGATATTGTTTTGAATCCGGTCTGTTTTTTTGCAGTTTCACCAGTTGCTCTATCGCTTCTTCATAGGGGTTCACCACTGTTTGCTGTTTTGCAACCGGAGCAGGTTTTTTCCTTCTCAGCCAATAAACAAGCAGCAGCCCCAGCAACAAGGCACCCCCTGCAGCATACCACCACCACGATTTCTTTTTTTCCGGCCTAACCTCAATAATATCTTTTATGTCGTGGTACTCCTGTTCCGGGTTAAACTCAGAAAAAACCACATCAATCCCGATAGTGTCTGTTTTAACCTGTTTTGACAACTGGAAAGAAGGGATAAGCCAATGTCCCGAGTCAAAACTGGTGAGTTTATAAACTGATTTAATGGTCATGCCCCCTTTTTCACGGGATGAATCAATAACCGGCTCTTCAACAAACTCAAAATGATTAATACTGTCAATACCCGCAAATTTTCCTGGTGTGCCTGCGGGAAAATGTATTTGCAGCCGGAAAAGGAACGGTTCGCCTATCAGGATTCTTTTTTTATCAACGGAAATCTCTGCGACCGGCTTATCCTGGGCAAAGAGGTTTGCTGCCGGGATCAATAAAACAAAAAAAAATATTTTCTTTTTGAAAGTCATTGTAAGTTATCTGTTCCTGCTGAGGAAGAACCGTTGCAGCACCTTCACATAATCTTCGCCTGTTTTTATATGCAGCAGATCACAACCTGCTTTTTTAAAATTCTGTGTGGCGTACTCCGTCACCCGGAAAAACTCCTGTTCATAACTATACCGAACAAAAGCGCTGTTGCTGTCCACCCATTTAGTAGCGCCGCTTTCAGCATCCTGCACCTGCAGCAGTCCAGCAACCGGCAGTTGCTGGTCCATCCGGTCGTATATTTTAATACCAATCACATCATGCTTGCGGCCGGCTATCCGCAGTGCATCTTCATAACCGGCATCCAAAAAGTCGCTGAGCACAAAGGCAATGCTTTTTTGTTTGGTGGAATTATTAAAATACCGGAGGGCCCTGCTCACGGCGGTGCCCTTGCCTTTTGGCTCCATGGTCAGCAGTTCTCTTACAATAAATAAAGCATGTTGTTTCCCTTTTTTAGGCGGGATATACCCTTCTATCACATCGCTGTAGAATATTACACCGATCTTATCAGCATTATTCACAGCAGAAAAACTCAGTACTGCCCCTATTTCTGTAATAATATCCCGCTTCCTGGCATGCACGGTTCCAAACAATGAACTGTTGCTGATATCCACCAGCAGCATTACGGTCAGCTCCCTTTCTTCTTCAAATATTTTACTGAAAGGATGACCAAATCTTGCCGATACATTCCAGTCAATAAAACGAATATCATCACCCGCAGCATATTCCCTTACTTCCTTAAACGACATACCCTTGCCTTTAAATGCGCTGTGGTATTCCCCGGTGAACAGGTCGCTGGTGAGTTTTTTGCTTTTTATTTCCAGCTCCCTTACTTTCTTCAGTATTTCTGTCGTTGTAAGCAACTTTAAACTTTTAAACTATTAAACCTTAAACCCGCTATGGCACATTAATTTGTTTCAGCACATCCTCTATCACATCTTCCACATTCACATTCTCTGCTTCTGCTTCGTAGGTCAGCCCTAAGCGGTGCCGCAGCACATCTTTGCAGATAGCCCTTACGTCTTCGGGTATTACAAAACCTCTTTTATTCAGGAATGCCTGCGCCTTTGAAGCAATACCCAAATTGATACTTCCTCTGGGGGATGCCCCGTATGAAATCAGCGGTTTTAATTTTTCCAGCTTGTAATCCTCCGGTTTGCGGGTAGCAAATACAATATCGAGGATATATTTTTCAATTTTTTCGTCCATGTATATCTGTCTCGTCAGGTCTCTTGCATTCAGCACTTCCTGCATGGATACCACCTGCTTTACCACAGGATAACTTCCCTGTATATTCTGCCGCAGTATGAGTTGCTCTTCATGCATTTTCGGATAATCCACTATTACTTTCATGATGAAACGGTCCACCTGTGCTTCGGGGAGGGGATAGGTTCCTTCCTGCTCCAGCGGGTTTTGTGTCGCCAGCACTAAAAAGGGTTCATCCAATTTATAAGTGGACTCACCAATGGTCACCTGGCGTTCCTGCATGGCCTCCAGCAAGGCGCTTTGCACTTTGGCCGGCGCCCGGTTTATTTCATCGGCCAGAATGAAATTGGCAAAGACGGGGCCTTTCCGCACCACAAATTCATTTTTTTGCTGGTTGTAAATCATCGTTCCTATCACATCCGCCGGCAACAAGTCCGGCGTAAACTGAATACGGCTGAATTTTGCATGAATGGCCTGTGCCAGCGATTTGATGGCAAGTGTTTTGGCAAGGCCCGGAACCCCCTCCAGCAGCACATGGCCATTGCTCAGCAGGCCTATCAGTAACCTGTCAAGCATATGGTGCTGCCCGACTATGACATGCCCCGTTTCTTCTTTTAATTTATCGGTAAACTGGCCGGCATGGGTGATCTTTTCATTCAACTGCCGGATGTCTTCTGCTGTTTTGAACATGATGTGCTTGAATTTTACTGTGTGCTACGCAGCTCAGGAGATGACCGGCAATCGCTTACCCATCTCCCGGGCATAGTAAATAAACAGAACAGGCGTCTGCAAAATACGAACTTGCCTTTAGCAAAAGGCCTGCCGTGATGGTGGCCGGGCAAATTCTGGCATTATTTTAGGGCATTTTTCATGGTAAATCCATTAAAACAATCCGAATTTTGCAATAAATCCCCAACGTATGAAAAAGTATCTTTCTTTCCTGGCAGCCGCTCTCCCCGCAATCCTGTTTCTTTTTTCATCCTGCGATAAGGATGATAATACCCCGAAAACAAAAAGAGAACTGTTGACACAGGCTTCCTGGAAATTTAAATCTGCCACTATAAATGGCAGCGATGCTTCCGGTTTGATAGCCACCTGTGAAAAAGATAATATTCTGTTTTTTGCGGCTGCCGGAACAGGTAATATCAACGAAGGCGCCACCAAGTGCAATGCAACTGATCCCGATTCTGTTCCTTTTACCTGGAGTTTCAGTCAGAATGAAACTGTTATTAATCTGTCCTCAGCGTTTATCACCGGAGGAGAAACAAACGTTACCCTTGTTTCCCTCACTGAAACTGAGCTTGTCGTTTCATTTTTTTATACACCGCCGGTGGGGCCAAGCAGGGAAATGATAGTTACATTTCAGCATTAAAATTTCAGGAAAGATATTTGCCCACAATCGGTACCCGGCGGCCCACACCAAATGCCTTGGGCGAAATACGGATGATGGGGCAAAACTGGTTGCGCTTGTATTCATTGATGTTCACCAGCCGGAGCACTCGGTCCACCAGGGCAGCATCAAATCCCTGCACTTTTATTTCATTTGGCCCCTTCCTTCTTTCAATGTACTGGTATAGTATCCGGTCAAGAATTGCATACTCAGGTAATGAGTCCGAATCTTTTTGCCCGGGGCGCAGTTCTGCAGACGGTGGCTTGTTAATGATATTCTGCGGAATGATTACTTCATTTCTGTTGATATATTTTGCCAGTGCATATACCTGCATTTTGTAACAGTCGCCCAGCACACTGAGGCCGCCTGCCATATCGCCGTACAATGTGCCATAGCCTGTCGCCAGTTCGCTTTTGTTAGAGGTGTTCAGTAAGATATACCCAAACTTATTGGCGATGGCCATCAGCAGGTTGCCCCTTGTCCTTGCCTGTATGTTTTCTTCTGCCAGCCCGAAGGGCAGGTCTTTGTAAATAGGTTTCAGTTCCTTTAAAAAACTTTCGTAGATATTTTTTACCGGAACAATGTCATACGGGTTGCCCAGGTTTTTGCTCAGTTCTTCCGCATCGTTGACAGAATGACTGGTTGAATACTGTGAAGGCATGAGGATGGCCCTTACGTTACCTTTCCCCAGCGCCCCGCAGGCAAGGGCAAGTGTAACAGCGCTGTCAATCCCGCCGCTGCTGCCAAGTATGGCTTTGGTGAATCCCATCTTACTGAAATAATCCCTGATACCCATTACTATGGCATTGTAGATCTCAGCGGTACACAGACTGTATTCGAACCCCTCAGGGCTAAATTCCGTATCCGGTAAATCAGCTGATTTGACAATTACCGGTTGCACAAATGTTCCGTCATCTTTCAGTTCAAAGACTTCCATGGCTTCCTTAAAAAGCGGAAGTTGTTTAATAAGGTTCGCATTTTTATCAAAAACAAGCGAAGCCCCGTCAAATATGATTTCTGTCTGGCTGCCCACGCAGTTGCAGTACAGCATTGGCAGTTTATATTTAGTGGTATTCAGTTTTACAATTGCTTTCCGGTCTTCCACATGTGTATAATCAAAAGGCGAAGCAGAGATATTCAGCATAATGTCCGGCTGCTGTTTCATCAGCTCATCCATCGGGCATTTTCGGTATAGTGGGTTATCACCGAGGTTCCAGATGTCCTCACAAATGGTTACTGCCAGTTTTTTTCCTTTGAACTCAATGATGTTCCAGTTATAAGCCGGTTCAAAGTAACGGTACTCGTCAAACACATCATAATTGGGCAGGCAGGTTTTGTGGGCTATGGCTTTTATTTTTTTTTCATAGAGAAAGAATGCCGCATTGAACAGGTCTTTTCCTTCTCTTACCGGGTTTACATCCGGCGCACCCAGCAGCACGGCAATGCTGTCTGCATGTTCTTTAATGGTTTCAATAGCCTGGTAAGATTTGCTTATAAAATCGTCGAACTCCAAAAAATCCCTTGGCGGGTATCCACAAACGCAGAGTTCGGAAAACAGCACCATGTCCGCCTTTTGCTGTTTGGCCCAATTGATCCCTTCAATTATTTTGCGGGTATTGTCATCAAAATTGCCGATGTGGTAGTTCTGCTGCGCTAAGGCGATTCTCATACTGCAAATTTAACCCCCATCCCCCTACTTGTCCCGATATTTTCGGGAAAAGGGTGTAAAAAACCTTTCAGCCGGAAACGGCTTTGAGATTTTACCTTACCCTATCTTCGTAAACAACATTTATCATCAATACCCGTTTACAATAACTATGAAAAAAACTGCTCTCCTCCTGCTTATTTCAGCAGCTTTTTTTGCCTGTGGAAATAAAAAAGGCATCCCGGATGTATCGGGTATAAAAGTGGAGATACCCATTGAGCGGTTTGACAGGAGTTTTTTTGTTTTAGACAGCACCCGTCTTGAAGCAGGGCTGCAGCAGCTCCGCCGGCAGCATCCGGATTTTTATGATGATTATATGCAGCAAATTCTCGGTGTGAACGGCTCCATTGCCGACCCGGCTACTTTGCTGGTCACTAAAGAGTTTATTCGTGGCTATTCTTCTATTTATGATTCCCTGAAACCAAAATACAATAATCTTACATGGCTCAGGAAGGAGTTGCAAAAAGCCTTTCAGTTTGTGAAATATTATTTTCCGCAGTACAAAACGGGCAAGGCAGTTTTATTCGTCGGTCCTTTTGATGCCCCGGGCGTGGCCACCACGGCTTCAGGGCTGGCTATCGGCCTGCAGCAATTTGCCGGAAAAGATTTTTCTGTATATCAGACTGCAGAGGCACAGGAGCTTTTCCCCTTGTATATCTCCCGTCGTTTTTCACCGGAGTATATCACGGCCAACTGTATGAAAGCAGTGGTGCTTGACCTGTTTCCCGATCAAAGCGGGGGGAGACCGTTGATTGAACAAATGGTAGAGAAAGGGAAGCAGTGGTGGCTGCTGGATAAGTTTTTACCCCGTACCCCGGACTCCATCAAAACCGGGTATACCGCCCTGCAGTTAAAATGGTGCAGTGAAAATGAAGGACTGATATGGAGTGAAATAGTACGCAATGAAGACCTGAACTCTCTCAGCCCGGCTGTTATTCAAACCTATATCGGTGAGGGGCCTTTTACACAGGGGTTCTCCCGGGAGTACTCTCCCGGAAACCTGGGCCAGTGGATTGGCTGGCAAATCATTAAAAAATTTGCTGCCAAAAACCCGGACATGAACCCCGGGGAGATAATGAAGATGCCTTCCCGGAAAATCCTTGAAGAGGCTAAATACAAACCCAAATAATACCATGGGTTAAAGGATAACCGGATTTAAGCTCCTGCGGTAATTTTATTGCTTATTTTTACCGGCATTGTATAGTTTCATCGCATCACAGGTTAATTCATGAAATTACTGACGGCGCTTACAGACCCTGTCTTTGTGGAAAAAGACAAGTACAACCGGTACGACCGGTTGTGGCTCCGCATTGTGCCTGATAAAAGAGACCTTCCTTTCATTTACTTACTTACCACTATTCATTTGCTTGTTCTGCCGGTTGCTATACTCCTTTTTACCCCTCTGCTGAAAGGCTGGATTTGGTGGGCAGTGGCTGTTCCCTATTTTTATATTTCGCAGTTGTACTTCAAGGGAAGATTCGGCCTGATGTTTCACTGCCTATGTCACCGCAAAACATTTAAAGCGCCCTGGCAGCAGCCATTCCATGTCTACACAACCTGGATCATCTGCCCCCTGTTTGGCCATGCGCCGGAGGGATATTTCAGTCACCACATGGGCATGCACCATATTGAAAACAATATGCCGGATGATACCAGTAGTACAATGGGTTACCAGCGGGACAGCCTGCGGGGATTCCTCGCCTACTTTTTTAAATTCATATCCCGGGGTGTTATAGATACCATTCGCTACCTCTTTGCAAGAAAAAGGAAAAAATTATACCAGCGGCTGACCATTGGTGAATATGTTTACCTGTTATTCTGTATCGGGATGTGCTTTATAAACCTGAAAGCCACGCTGGTGGTTTTTGTCGTCCCTTTAATATTTGCCCGGCTGGTAATGATGCTGGGCAACTGGACGCAGCATGCTTTCATTGATATCGCTGAACCGGAAAACCTCTACAAGAGTTCGATCAACTGCATCAATACTGTTTATAACAAGACCTGCTGGAACGATGGCTATCACATCATCCACCACCTGCGGCCCGGTATGCACTATACTGAGATGCCCGGTGAGTTCCTGAAACGAAAAGATGAATTTGCCCGGCAAAAGGCCATTGTGTTCGACGGCATTCACTACCTGCACATCTTTACCTGGCTGCTGACCAAACGCTACGATAAATTAGCGGATAACTTAGTGAACATAAATGGCAATATGTTTCAGTCAAAGGAGGAAGCTATTGCTTTGATGAAGGAAAGAACAAGGAAGATAATGCTGTAGGCTGTCAGTTATATTTCAACGGCACAATCATCTCGAAAGAAGGGATACTGACCCGGAATATTTTTTTGCTGTGCAGGTTTTCCATTTCATAGGCGCCATCCATACGGCCCATTTCGGTACGCAGGTTGCAACTGCTCACATACTGGTAGCTTTCTCCCGGCTGCAGGGCAGGCTGAACACCCACCACCCCTTCCCCCTCCACTTCCCGGTAGCTGCCGTTACTGTCGAAGATATGCCAGTGCCGGCGGTGGAGCTTCACCGGGGCTGAATTGTGGTTTTCAAAACTTATTCGGTAGGGCAACATGAATT
>JBQTHS010000006.1:0-24199 GCA_052389635.1 Bacteroidota bacterium
GGTGCCTTTACTCCTTCATCTAAAAAGGAAGATATTGAATACTCAGTTTTTTGTGTAAGTCCAAAAAATGGGATGACAAGGAGAAAGAAAAGTGTAAATATTTTCATTTTTATTATTTAGAAGATTAATATAATTAAAAAAGTGGGGATTTATTATTAAGGCACAATCTTTTTATATCCAGGGCCGATGTTTGCTTGTATAAGTAGAAAATTCCTTTGTATTATGTTCTATCAATATTCTGTAAGAATCTGTGGAATGTCATATATAATATTTATCCGAAGTAGCAGAATAAATGATATAGATATAAAACATAAAAAGGTCCTGATTTTTATCAGAACCTTTTGCTCCTGCTGCTGGACTTGAACCAGCGACCCTCTGATTAACAGTCAGATGCTCTAACCAACTGAGCTAAGCAGGAATGCCTTTTTACCAGCCGTAGCCTTGGCGAAGGCAGGTTCCCTTTTGGGGCAGCAAAAATAGGGAATTTGCCCTTTGAGAAGATATTGGGTCACTATTTTTACCGAAACAATCCCCAGATACCACCCCTTTCCTCTATTCCCACATATACCGATTCATCCCGGATCTCCACAGGCCAGTGTTTCAGGTAGTATCCTTCACCACTTGTGTTGCGGCCATTGCTCATATCATATTTATAGCGGTGCAGCGGACACACTACATGGCCCAGAGCGTCTATATAACCATCTGCCAGGATGCCTCCGGCATGTGGGCACTTATAGGCAAAAGCGAAAACTGAGTTGCCGGATTTTGCTATGCAGATTTTCTTCCCCTTCAGTTCTGTCACAGCAATACTGTTATCAGCAAAGTTCAGCTCGTTGATATGGTCTGCTATTTTGTGCCAGATATATTTTTTTTCAGGCATCAATAAAGGAATTCTGTTTTATACGGATAGCGGATCCGGTACATCGCTCTTACTTTTTGCAGAATATTGCTGCGCAGCAGGTCAATATTCCTTCTTTCGGTGGCCGAAACAAAAACAGCGTTACCGCCTGTCTCATGCTGCCAGCGTTCATACAGGTCAGCCAGTATTTCTTTTTTGGCATTTTCTTCCAGCCATTCATCAAAGGTCTGCAATTCGTAAAGATCCATTTTGTTGAAGACGGTGAGCAGAGGTTTGTCATGCACATTCAACTCCTGCAAAGTTTTGCTTACTACAGCCATCTGGTCCTCATAAGCCGGGTGAGAAATGTCCACCACATGCAATATGATATCTGCTTCCCGCACTTCATCTAATGTGCTTTTGAAACTTTCAACAAGATGGTGCGGCAGTTTGCGGATAAAACCAACCGTATCACTCAGCAGAAAGGGGGTGTTCTCAAAAACTACTTTGCTGGTGGTGGTGTCAAGTGTTGCAAATAATTTATTCTCGGCAAACACCGCTCTTTTGCTGAGCAAATTCATAATAGTACTCTTGCCTACATTGGTATAACCCACCAACGCCACCCGGATGAACTCGCCTCTTTCTTTCCGCTGGGTGAAAGCCTGCTTGTCTATCTCGGCTAATCTTTTTCTCAGCAGGGATATCTTATCTCTCACAATACGGCGGTCCGTTTCTATCTCGCTTTCACCGGGGCCTCTGGTGCCAATACCGCCACCAAGCCGCTCCAGGTGCTTCCACATGCCCCGCAGCCTCGGCAACAGGTATTGATATTGTGCCAGCTCCACCTGTGCTTTAGCCTGTGCTGTTTTGGCACGGCTGGCAAAAATGTCAAGTATCAGGTCGCTGCGGTCAATAGTTTTTAAGTCCAGCGTCTTCTCAATATTGTTGATCTGAGCCCCGGTCAACTCATCATCAAAAATCACAATGCGGATGTCTTTGCCCTGTACATACTGTTTTATCTCTTCTAATTTTCCTTTACCCACAAAATGGCGGCTGTCAGGATGCGGAAGTTTCTGGGTGAATCTTTTTACTGCAACGGCGCCGGCTGTTTCAGCCAAAAAAGCCAGTTCGTCTAAGTATTCCTGCAACTCCTGTTCGGGCTGGTCTTTGTGTACTAATCCAACCAGAACTGCCCGTTCTTCTTTTTCTATCTTTTTTTTCTTATCTAACATTGGTAAATAAAAACTCCCACGACTGTAAACGTCGGGGGAGCACAAAATTAATTATTCATACAGGAAACAGAGAATTGAAAGGTCAGAGTCCGCTGAGTGTAAGTCCTATTGAAAAAGGTCTTACCACCGGTCCGGATCCATCTTTAAAAAGCGCAGTAACCTGGTAGCTGCCGAACAGGCTGAAATTACCGTACCCCACTCTCCCGGTTACACTCAGCCTGTTTTTATTGAAGAATTTGGTGCTGGATTCCTTCAACACATGATCGCTGATGTTGTTGGCGGCTTTGTCCTGAAACTTGGTGTTGCGGGTATGTGCATTGATCATGGTTCCTGCTTTTACACCTATGGCAGCTTTCACCCCTTTTCCATGGAGCGGGTCAGCCGAAAAACGGAATTCAACCGGCGCTTCGAGATAAACAGTGGCCAGTTTTGTTTTTTTATAGTGATTAGTGTCTGAAACATTAGTGAAATAAAGAGAAGGGGTAAGGTCTTTAATGCCGACATGTGTCTGTGCAAAAAGGATATGGTCGCTGGCAATGCCCGGGCCAACGGCAATGCTCAGCTTAGGGTTGGTCCTGAACGGGAAATCAAACAGAAAATACACATTGAAACTTTTGGAAAAACCCTGCTGGTTGATGGTATCCGGGATGCCGTTCCAGCCTGCATAGCCAAACTGTACCATAAAATGGTCATTGGCCCGGTTACTCATATCCACCGGCGGCTTCTTTTTTTTATCGGGCGACGGTTTGTCCTGCGAAAAAGCAGCAGTGGTCATCAATACAAAACTGAGCAGGGGTAAAATCTTCTTCATAAGCTATATTAAGGCCGCAAATATATTTTTCTTTGGGTTAAAGATTGGTTAAGAAGGAGTAATAATTATTTATTTGCTACTTTTGCCGCTCTTTGAGCATAGCTCAGGACCCTTAGCTCAGACGGTTAGAGCACCTGACTCATAATCAGGGGGTCGTAGGTTCAAATCCTACAGGGTCCACTTATGAGGCTGTAGTTATTCTATGGCTTTTTTATTTCACCTCCTCAAAATCAATATACTCACTGCTGTGTTCTTTGGGAGGTGATGGCCTGCTTTGCTGATTTGCATCGTTATTGGCCTGATTCATCTGTTCCTCCATCCGGCTATGCATTTCCTGAAAGCCTTTTTTGATCTTACGGCTGGCGATAAAAACCGGGATAACCAGCTTAAAGATGAACTGGTAGGCGATATAAATCAGGATGGCATATAAAACGTATTTCACCCCACAAAGATAAGCAGGCTGTCCGGCCACTTGCCGAAGTTTCGGGCCAGTTTACCGAATTATTAATCCGCAGGTATTTTGCGGCGCTTATTTGGTTGATATAACTCCTTTCCATTACATTTGCAGCGGATATAGCAGTAAGAAGGGAACGAGGCCGTTCCCTTCTTCTTTTATACAGCATGAACGGAGAAGCTCAAATACAGGCAGTTGAACACAGGATCAAAGGACTGATAAGCGGGGAATCCGACCTGTTTCTGGTGGAAGTGCGGATAAAACCTACCAATAATATCAAGGTGTTTATTGATGGCGACCAGGGTGTCAGCATTGAAAAACTGGTGCATTATAACCGGAAGCTGTATAAAGAAATGGAAGAGTCCGGAATGTTTCCAAACGGGGACTTTTCACTCGAAGTTTCTTCCCCTGGGCTGGATGAGCCGTTGAAACTGCACCGCCAGTACCTGAAAAACATTGGCCGCTATGCAGAAGTGATAACGGTGGACGGTATGAGGAAGGAAGGAAAACTCATCAGTGCAACAGAAGAGGAAATTGTACTGGAAGAACAAAAAGGCAAAGGCAGAAAAATGGAACTGGTAGAACACCGGCTTCCTTTCGAAATGATAAAGGCAACACGGATACAGATAAAATTTTAAAACAGTTTAAACCTCAGATGTCTGACCTCAGACCTCTGATTTCAACTTTTGTGTTATGGCAAGTATTAACCTGATTGAGGCTTTCCGGGATTTTAAAGAAGCGGAAAACATTGACCGCCCCACTATGATGAAAGTGGTGGAAGATGTGTTCAAAACACTGCTGCGAAAAAAATACAGCAGCGATGAAAATTTTGACGTAATTGTAAACGCTGAAAAAGGCGACCTGGAGATCATCCGCCGCCGGATGATTGTGGAAGACGGGCAGGTGGAAGACCCGCTGGCCCAAATAGCCTACAGCGATGCGGTTAAAATAGAACCTGACTTTGAAGTAGGTGAAGAGCTGTACCAGGAAATTGATCTGTACGACTTTGGCCGCCGGGCCATCCTCGCTGCCAAGCAAACACTGGCCAGCCGCATCAGCGACCTGAAGAAAAATGCCCTGGCAAAAAAATATGGCGACCGTACCGGCGAGATCATCAGCGCCGAAGTGTACCAGGTATGGAAAAAAGAAATATTGCTGCTCGATGAAGAAGGCAATGAGCTGATACTTCCTAAAAGCGAACAGATACCGCAGGATTATTTCAAGAAAGGGGAAAGCATCCGTGCTGTGGTGAAGAAAGTGGATATGAAGAACAACAGCCCCGTGATTATCCTTTCCCGCACTTCACCCGATTTTCTCGCCAAACTGCTGGAGATAGAAGTACCTGAAATATTCGACGGGCTGATCGTCATAAAGAAAATAGTAAGGGATCCGGGAGAAAGAGCCAAGGTGGCGGTCGAATCTTACGATGACCGCATTGACCCCGTGGGCGCCTGTGTGGGTATGAAAGGAAGCCGGATTCATGGAATAGTAAGAGAACTGAAGAATGAAAATATTGATGTCATTAACTGGACCAGCAACATACAGTTACTGATCCAGCGTTCGCTGACCCCGGCCCGCATCACCAGTATGGAACTGGATAATGAGAACAAGCATGCCAATGTTTACCTGAAACCCGACCAGGTATCACTGGCCATCGGCCGCCGCGGGGTAAACA
Source organism: Bacteroidota bacterium (assembly GCA_052389635.1). GTDB lineage: Bacteria > Bacteroidota > Bacteroidia > Chitinophagales > Chitinophagaceae > JJ008. Next base: position 5,011 of record JBQTHS010000006.1, read on the forward strand.
TCAAGCTGGCCTGTGAACTCACCGGTTTTGAACTGGATGTGTACCGTGACAATGAAGGCGAGGCAGAAGGATTTGACATTGACCTTGATGAATTCAGCGATGAAATAGATACCTGGGTTATTGATGAACTGAAAAGAGTGGGTTGCGATACCGCCCGCAGTGTGCTTGACCTGACCGCAGAAGAATTAGAAAGAAGGACCGACCTTGAAAAAGAAACGATCGCCGAAGTAAGAAAAGTGCTGAAAGAAGAATTTGAAAAAGAATAGCAAAGTGAATGGTGAATTGTGAATGGGCAATGGTGAATACGCTGTATTTACCATAGTGCTCCCGATAACTATCGGAAACCCATTGACTATTGACTATTGCCCATTGACAATTAAAATACCTGAATGGCAGAATTAAAACTTCCGAGATTATTAGCTGCGGCCAAAGAGTTCAACATTGGTCAGGATACCCTTATTGACTTCCTGATAGGGAAGAATTTTCCCAAAGATGAACTAAAGCCCACTTCCAAGCTGACAGAAGACATGTACCGTGCCCTGCAGCTGGAATTTTCAAGTGACAAAGCGGCAAAACAAAAAAGCGATCAGCTCGAACTGCCCAAAGGCAGCACCGCTGAAGTGAAAAAGAAAAAAGAGGAAGAAGAGATACTGTTTAAAAAAGAAGAGAAACCTGCCGCCAAAGCAAAAAAAGAGGAAGCCAAACCTGCCGAAGAGAAACCCGCAGCCAAAGCGAAGAAAGCGGAAGAAGTAAAAGAAGAAGTGGTGAAAGCAGAAGTCCCTGGAATAGAAGGACCGAAAGTGGTGAAAAAGATTGATCTCTCTGCTATAGATTCTTCCACCCGGCCAAAGAAAGGAGCTAAAGCAAAAAAAGAGGAAACTGCAAAGCCTGCTGAGGAGAAGCCGGCAAAAGGAAAGGCAAAAAAGACAAAGAAAGAGGAAGCTGTTAAAGTAAAACCTGCGGAGGAAGAAACACCCGCAGCCACTGAACAGGAACAACCTCCGGTGATTGAGAATATAGAAGTGGAGAAACTGACCGGCCCCAAAATACTTGGCAAAATTGACCTGCCGGTGGACAGCGATACCCGCCCCGTAAAAGATGAGAAGAAAAAGAGAAAACGCATTCCCATTGAGAAAAAAGATGTCAGGCGGGAGATTTTTATCAATAAAGACAGCGACAAAAAACCGGGGGGAGGTTTCAACAGGGACAACCGGGGCCGCACTGGCGGCGGCCGCAGGGATGGCCGTGGCCGCAAAGAAGAAAAACTCATTGACGAAAAAGAGATACAGGAAAAGATCAGGGAAACGCAGGCCAAACTCTCCGGCGCCGGTGGCCGCGGCAAAAGCCTGAAAGCAAAACTGCGCCGGGAAAAAAGACAGGAAGCTGCCGATGCCATGGGCGAGGCAGCCGGGGACAACAAGCTCCAGGTAACCGAGTTCATCAGCGTAAGCGAACTCGCCAACCTGATGGATGTAAGCTTCGCAGAAGTGATCAGTAAATGTATGAGCCTTGGCATCATGGTCTCCATCAACCAACGGCTGGATGCGGAAGTGATAGAACTGGTGGCCAGCGAATTTGGCTATGATGTGGAGTTCATTAATATGGAAAAGCAGATGGAAATGGAGGAAGAGGAAGAAGAAGATAATGATGAAGACCTGAAGTTCCGCTCTCCTATCGTTACCATTATGGGCCATGTGGACCACGGCAAAACATCACTGCTTGACCATATACGCAGCGCTAATGTGGTGGCAGGCGAGGCGGGCGGCATTACCCAGCATATCGGGGCTTACCAGGTGGAACTGCCCAACGGAAAAGAAATTACTTTTCTGGACACCCCCGGTCATGAAGCTTTTACAGCAATGAGGGCAAGGGGCGCCAAGGTTACCGATATTGCAGTGATTGTAATTGCCGCAGATGATGCAGTAATGCCACAGACCCGGGAGGCTATCAGCCACGCACAGGCAGCAGGTGTGCCAATGATTTTCGCCGTCAATAAAATTGATAAGGACGGAGCCAATCCGCAAAAAATATACGAGCAGCTTTCACAGATGAACATCCTGGTGGAAGAATGGGGCGGAAAATTCCAGAGCCAGGAAATTGCCGCCAAAAAAGGATCGAATATTGACAAGCTGCTGGAGAAAATCCTGCTTGAGGCAGAAATATTGGATCTGAAAGCAAATCCTGACAGGGAAGCTACCGGAACAATCATAGAAGCATCGCTGGATAAAGGCCGTGGTTATGTAGCGACATTGCTCGTCGAGAACGGAACATTATACCCCGGCGATTTGATTGTAAGCGGGCAGTATTTTGGGCGGGTAAAAGCCATGTTTAACGAAAGGAATAAGAAAGAAGAAAAGGCCGGACCCTCTGCACCTGCCGTGGTGCTTGGTCTGAACGGAGCACCGCAGGCCGGCGAAAAATTCAAAGTATATGAAGAGGAGGCAGAGGCCAAAGAAATTGCATACCGCCGGGCACAGATACTGAGGGAGCAGGGAATCAGAACAAAAAAACATATTACACTCGATGAGATCGGACGCCGCCTGGCACTGGGCAGCTTCAAAGAACTGAAAGTGATCATCAAAGGAGATGTGGACGGCTCCGTGGAAGCATTGAGTGATTCGCTGCAAAAGCTTTCCACGCAGGAGATTCTCGTAAGTGTGATCCACAAGGGCGTTGGTCAGATCAATGAAAGCGATATCGTACTTGCCGAAGCATCCGATGCCATCGTTATTGCATTCAATGTCCGCCCATCGCTGCAGGCATCACGGCTGGCGGAAAATGCAGGCATAGAGATCAAGATGTACTCTATCATCTATAATGCAATAGAGGAAGTGAAGAGTGCCATGGAAGGAATGCTGGAACCCAAAGTGCAGGAAAAAATTGTGGCCAATGTGGAAATACGGGAAGTGTTCAAATTCGATAAAGCCACCGTGGCCGGCTGCTATGTAATGGATGGCAGGATCAAACGGGATTCAAAAATCCGCCTGATACGGGAAGGCATTGTTATCTATCCTTCCGCCGGCAATGTTGCCGAACTGGGATCCCTGAAGCGCTTCAAGGACGATGCAAAAGATGTGCAGGCAGGCATGGAATGCGGACTGACCATTAAAAATTTCAGCGATTATAAAGTGGGCGATGTGGTGGAAGCCTATGAGGAAGAAGAAGTGAAGAGAACGTTATAAGGTTGAGGTTAAGGCTTAGAAGGAGAACAAACTCTTAACCTCAGCCTTAACCTCAATCTTTTGTTAAATACCCTTGGTTGAATTCTTACATTTTAAAGGGCAAAGTACTTTTGAAGCTATGCTTATCATGAAGAAAATCACAGTTGTTTGTTTGGTACTGCTGGCGCTGACCATAGCGGCACAGGCACAGCCCCAGAAAGTAGTGGCAGATAAGATAACAGCCATGGTTGGCGACCGCATCATCCTGTATTCAGATATACAGAATTCAATGATGGATATTCAGCGGCAGGGTGGCACCGTTCCTGAAAATGGTATCTGCCTGCTCACCGAACAGGCGGTAGTTTCCAAGATACTGATGCTGCAGGCCGAAAAAGATTCGTTGCCGGTTACCGATGAGGAAGTGGAGGCCGAACTGGATCAGAAAGTCCGCTATTACATCAACCAGCTTGGCAGCCAGGCAGCACTGGAAGAAATGGCCGGTAAAACCATCTACCAGATAAAAGATGATGCAAGGGAATCTGTAAAAGAGCAGAAACTGGCTGCTGCCATGCAGCGCAAGATTGTGGACAATGTACGCATCACCCCCACCGAAGTAAAAGCATTTTTTGATAAAATTCCCAGAGACAGTCTTCCATATTACGAATCTGAGTTAGAGATATGCCAGGTGATTGTTTATCCAAAAGCTTCCCGTGATATTGAGCAGTATGTGGTCGGGGAGATGTATAATTACAAAAAACAACTCGAAAACAAGATATCCGACTTCTGCCAGTTGGCAAAAACAGTATCGGAAGATCCGGGCAGTAAGGACAGATGCGGCCAGTATGAAGTGAACCGCAATGAAAAATCATGGGACCCCGTTTTTCTTTCCACCGCTTTCCGGCTTAAGGAGGGAGAAATATCATCACCCGTAAAATCCAAATTTGGGTATCACCTGATACAGATGGTGAAAAGAAATGGGGATGATGCTATAGTGCGCCACATACTCCGCATACCCCCGGTAACAGATGATGAAATAAGACAGGCTAAAGTAAAATTGGATACTGTCCGTGCCAAGGTCATAGCCGGAAATATGTCTTTCAATGCTGCCGCATCCCGCTACAGCGATGATGAGTCAGCCAAATTTGCGGGGCCTTGTGTAACCGGCCGTGATGGCTCCACCCGTGTCACCATTGATCAGTTGGACAAAGAAATGGTGGGCATGCTCAGTAAGATGAAAGTGAGTGATATCTCGCAGCCCACAGCTTTTGAAGGCGAAGGAAAGAAAGGAGTCAGGATTGTTTATCTCAAATCCCGGTCAGAACCGCACCGCATGAACATGCAGGACGATTACAGCAAAATATCACAGTTTGCCCTCGAAGAAAAGAAAGCCAAAGTGCTGGACAAATGGCTGCGGGAAAAGATCCCTTCCTACTACATTATGGTGGATGGCGCCAGTGCTGCTGAATGCCCCGTGCTCGGGAAATTTTCCGGAGAAAAGAAATCGTTCTGAGAATTACTTTCTCTGATGGAACAGGAGAACTAATGGTTTAATACTAGCCCCCTCTCTTATACCTTTTCTTACGATAGAAAAATACAGAACAGCAAAGAGTAAATACCCGCTGCCCGGAACCGGCATTATAATTATATTTACTGTCCGCTAAGGTTGTTGATTAAACAGTCTGTGCAATGCTGCTATCCGTCCACACACAAGAATTGACCGGTTATTTTGCCGGGTCGGAACAATTTCTTTATTTCCTGACCGACAGCAGGGGAACATGTAAATATGTCAATCCTCTTTTTCAGCGGGTATTTGGTGATAATAAAACCGGTAACACATTCAGCAGTCATTTTACCGACCCCGATAAATATCATCGCTTCGTCCGCCAGTGCCTTCAGCAAAAAGCTACCCTGTCCGCCGAACTGGCGATGAATCTGCCCGGCGGTCCTGTAAAGCCGGTACGCTGGGAATTTTCAGTTTGCCAGCCTGATGATGAAGACACGGTGGGGGTGCAGGCAATAGGGATAATGGGAGAGCTACCAGGCGCTGAAACAGAAAGGCCGGGCCGGACGGGGGGCATATTGGCTGAAAGATACAAAGCATACGAACAAAGTCCCGAAGGCCTCTGGATGTTTGAAATGACGGTACCGGTTTCTGTTTCAACACCTCCGGATGAAATAATTGAACACTGGCGCAGGCATTCCCACCTGGCAGAATGCAACGATACTATGGCCCGGATGTATGGTTATGAAAAGGCTGGAGACCTGACAGGCGCCACCATTGATCAACTGATAGATTTTTCAGATGAGAGCAGGATCAACAACCTGCGCCGGTTTATCCGCAACCGGTGCCGCTCCACCCTGGTTGAAACGAAAGAATTTGACCGCCATGGCAACACCAAATATTTCCTGAACAGCATGGAAGGAACGGTGGAGAATGGCCTGCTGATAAGGGTATGGGGTACACAGCAGGACATAACAGAACAGCGCCTGGCAGAAGAAAAGATACGCTATCTCGCCCTGCTGATGGAAAATGTCTCAGATATTATTCTGTCACAGGATAAAGACTTCAATGTTGTTTCCTGGAACAAGGCAGCTGAAGAGCTGTATGGATATTCCGCAGATGAAGTAATTGGCCGCAAAATCCCCGAAGTACTTCACTTTGAATTCCAGGGAATATCCCGGGCAGATTTTTTTGACATACTGAAGAATAAAGGAAGCTGGCGGGGAGAAGCTTATACCACTAACAGGTTTGGCAAACCGCTTACGGTGCTGATTACCGTTACGAAAATTGTAAATGAATCAGGGCAGCTGACAGGATATGTAAGCGTAGGAAAAGATATCACCGAAAAAAGAAAAGCAGAGGACCAGCTGAAGAAAAATGAATTGTTTTACCGGAACCTTATTTCCAATTCGCTGGATGCTGTACTTGTTACTGACAGCAGGGGGATAATCAGTTTTGCCTCTATGTCGGTAACAAATATCCTGGGTTACGAAACCACAGAACTGACCGGTGCTGACATTTTCTGTTATGTTCACCCGGAAGAAAAACTTTTTGCTGTCGGTGCATTTGAACGGGAACTGAAAGGGGCGTCCCAGCCTTCTGTAAGAATAAGGCTGAAGAAAAAAACCGGGGAATGGATCTGGTGCATGGCGCGGGGGCACAACCTGATGGATAACCCGGCGGTACAGGGCATGATACTTCATGTGTACGACGATACAAAACGTAAACAGGCAGAAGATAAACTAAGGCAACAGGCCACCATCCTGAACAATGTAACTGATATTATTGTCACATCAGACCTGAACGCAGTCATCACATCGTGGAACCGGGTGGCAGAGGAGGTGACAGGTGTTTCATCGGAAGAAGCTACAGGAAAATTTTACCGGGATGTGGTGTTTCTCAATTTTTCACCGTTTCATCAGAAAAATGTTATCAGCGTTATGCTGCAGGAAGGAGTATGGAAAGGCGAATCTTCTTTTATAAACCGCAGGGGCGAAAAGAAAGTAATACTGCATACTGCTTCCCTGCTGAAAGACGAGCAGGACAAACCCATCGGGATCATTTCAGTGGCAAAAGATATTACCGAACGAAAAGCCATGGAGACCCGGTTGCAGGAAAGCGAACTTTTTTACCGCAATCTCATTGCAGAGTCCGTAGATGGTATCACCCTGACGGATGAAAAAGGCTTTATAAAGTTTACAGCTCCTTCTGCAAAAAAAGTACTCGGATATGAACCGGAAGAGGTAGCCGGAAAGAATGTTTTCGATTTTGTTCACCCGGATGACAGGGACAAGGCTGTCCGGGCATTTACCAACGAATTAGGGCTTATCCCACAGGAGTTATTTATAAGTGCAAGATTGCTTAAAAAGGATGGCCGGTGGCTTTGGTGCATTGTGCGGGGACATAATATGTTCAGCAACCCCAATGTTGCCAGCATGGTCATTTATTATTATGATGATACCAACCGGAAAAAAGTACTGGAGGAACTGCGCAACCAGACCACTACACTCAGTAATGTTTTTGATCTGATCATCACCACCGATTTCAACTACAATGTGCTGAGCTGGAATAAAAGGGCAGAACAGGTGGTGGGATACACAGAGGAAGAAGTGGAGGGAAAATTCCTGGGCGATTTTGTCCGCTTGGACTACGGCAGTTACACATCACAGCAGGTGGCAGATATTTTGGAAGAAAAAGGGTACTGGCAGGGTGAAATTTCCTTTGTAAACAGGCATGGGGTGAAGAAAACAGTACTGCACACTGCTTCTTACCTGCTGAACGAAACGGGTGAAAGAGCAGCTATCATCGGTACAGGGATAGACATAACGGAGAAGAAGAATGCTGAAGAGCAGGTACACCAGAGTGAATTGTTTTACCGCAACCTCTTCATTAATTCACTGGACGGGGTTTTAATCACCAGTCCGGATGGAAATATCCGTTTTGCATCGCCTTCCGTTACCACCATATTTGGTTACAGTACGGAAGAAATAAGGGGCCGCACCACTTTTGAATTTGCCCACCCGGAAGACAGGCATCTTGCTGAAACAGCTTTTCAGGAAGAACTGGCAGGCACCCCGCAGCGGTCATATATTTCTGTACGGATTAAAAATAAAACAGGCGAGTGGGTGTGGTGTATAGTGAGGGGGCATAACCTTCTCGATAACCCATGGATAAAAGGCATGGTGGTGTACCTGTATGATGATACGCTCCGGAAGAAAACAGAAAACGCATTAATCGAAAGCGAAAACCGGTTCCGTACACAGGCTACTATGCTGAGCAATGTTACCGATGTTATTGTTACCACCGACCTGAACCGGGTAGTCACTTCCTGGAATAAAGTAAGCGAAAAATTATCCGGTATTACAGAACAGGAAGCCCTGGGCCGGATATTCAGGGACGTTATGGAGATTAACTATTCACCCTACACCAACGACCAGGTAGTGGAGATTGTGAAGCGGGAAGGGATATGGCGGGGCGAAATATCCTTTAGGGCTCCCGGCGGAGAAACTATATATCTGCTGCATACGATTTCTGTTTTGCATAATGAAAAAGGCGATGCTATCGGGATGATAGGCGTGGGTAAAGACATCACAGAAAGAAAAAAGATGGAAGCAAAGCTGCAGCAGAGCGAATCCTTTTACCGGAGCCTGACTTCGCATTCACTCGATGGAATTGTTTTGACGGACAATGAAGGCATCATTATTCATTGCGCCCCTTCCGTGTTTAAAATTTCCGGGCATCATCTTGAAGATATGATGGGGCACAGCATTTTTGAATTTGTTCATCCGGATGACGCCGGACTGGCCGTACAGGCTTTTCTCACAGAAGTAAAAAAAGAGTCAGTCCTGAACTATGTTGTCATCCGTCTGAGACATGCCACCCGGGGTTGGGTATGGTGCACGGTGCGGGGGCACAACCTGCTGCATGATCCTGTGCTCAAAGCGATTGTTATTTATTTTACGGATGATACCAAGCGAAAGCAAATTGAAGACCGGCTGCGGGAAAGTGAAAGCCGCTTCCGTAATATGATACACAATCTCCAGCTCGGCGTTATCCTGCAGAACGAAAAATCGGAAATACTGGTCTGTAATGAAGCGGCGCTGCAGATGCTCGGGCTGGCCGAAAATCAATTGCTGGGGACCAGCTCTTTTGATCCCCGCTGGAATGTAATACATGAAGATGGATCCGATTTTCCCAGCCATGAACATCCGGTACCCGTTGCTATCCGCCTCCGTCAGCCGGTACGGGATGTGGTAATGGGGGTGTTCAGACCGCTGAGCAATGACCGGGTCTGGCTGCTGGTCAATGCAGAGCCCGTCTTTGATGATGAACGAAATCTTATTAACGTCATTTGTTCTTTTGCAGATATTACCGAACAGCGGAGATTGTCGCAGCAGCTTATTGACCAGGAAATTCAAAAACAAAAACTGATTACACAAACCACCATAGATGCACAGGAAAAAGAAAGAGAAGAGATAGGCAAGGAACTACATGATAATATTAACCAGCACCTTACCACCACCCGCCTGTACCTGGAAGTAGCCGGTGAAAAAGCCGCCGGCGAATTGCTGGAAATGATAAACCTGGCACATAAAAACCTGGCGGATATTGTAGCTGAAATACGGCGGCTGTCACAATCACTAGTGCCCCCTTCGCTGGGAGACCTGGGACTGGCCGACTCCATCCAGGAATTATGCGACTCGCTGAAGAGGACACAATCGTACCATGTAGACTTTCAGCGACGCTTTTTTGATGAGAAACCACTGCCGGGCAACCTGAAACTGATGATATTCCGGATCATCCAGGAGCAGGTAAGCAATATCATCCGTCATGCAAATGCCAGAGCAATCCATATCAAACTCCTGGCCGATGCAGAAAATATTATTTTCAGCATTGCAGACGATGGCCGCGGCTTCGATCCCCGGCTGTATAAAAAAGGACTGGGGTTCAGCAATATTTCTAACCGGGCAAGCCTTTTCGAAGGTAAAGTGGATATTGAAGCAGCCCCAGGGCGGGGCTGCACCGTTACCGTAACCATCCCAATGACCGCTGTGCTGACAGGGGTGAAATAATACCGGAAAAATATTTTATCACCTACCTTTGCGGCCTCCATGAGTGACCCGATAAAACATGAATGCGGCCTGGCATTCATCCGCTTACGAAAACCCTTCTCATATTACCAGCAACAGTATGGCACGGTGCTATGGGGGCTCAACAAACTGTACCTGCTGATGGAAAAGCAGCATAACAGGGGACAGGACGGCGCCGGGCTGGCATCAGTAAAGCTGAATGTGGAGCCGGGCTACCCTTTTATGAACCGGATGCGCAGCAATGCGCCCCAGGCCATTGCAGATATATTTCAGCGGGTGGGCAAAGAGATTGAGGAACTGGAAAAATATCACCCGGATATAAAAAACCATCCCGGACTGATGAAGGGGCATGTAAACTTTCTCGGGGAACTGTTACTGGGCCATCTGCGCTATGGCACACAGGGAAAAAACAAATTAGAATACTGCCATCCCTTCATCAACCGGGACACCATTCCTGCCCGCAACCTGGCGCTGGCAGGTAATTTCAACATCGTCAACTCCGACGAACTGTTTGCACTGATTGGCAAAGAACCACATGACACCGTCCGCTTCAGCGACCTCGCCGCCATGATCGAACTGATGCATACTTTTCTCTGCAAAGAGGATGAAGCATCGCCCCAGCACATGGATATTAAAAAAGTGCTGAAAAAAACACTGCCGCGGCTGGATGGTGGCTTTCATGTGGGGGGAATAACAGGAAGCGGAATCGGCTTTGTATTCAGGGATGCCCATGGCATCCGCCCTTCATATTACTATATCAATGAAGAAGTGGTGGTGGCTGCATCCGAAAGAGCGGCGATACGCACCACCTTCAATGTGGGGGAAAATGAAGTGCAGGAGCTAATGCCCGGACAGGCGCTGATCGTAAATGAAAAAGGGGAGATTGAAATTGCACAGATACTGGAACCCAAAGAAAGAAAAGCCTGCAGCTTTGAACGTATTTATTTTTCCAGGGGAAGCGATGAAAAAATTTACCGGGAAAGACTGGCCTTAGGCTATAATCTCAGCGAACAGGTGCTCAATGCCATCAACCATGATTTAAAGAACACCATCTTTTCTTTTATTCCCAATACTGCTGAAACAGCTTTTTACGGAATGCTGAAAGGAATGGAAGATTACCTGAACAAAGTAAAAATTGAAAGGATACTGAGCTGGGGCAGGGAATATAACACAGAGAAACTGACTGAGATGGTGCAGCGCCGCATCCGGATTGAAAAGATAACTATCAAAGATGTAAAGATGCGGACCTTCATTACCGAAGACAGCAGCCGCAATGAAATGGTGCAGCATGTTTATGATATTACCTACGGCACCGTCCGCCCCGGCGAAGATACCCTGGTGGTGATTGACGACTCTATCGTAAGGGGTACCACGCTTAAAGAAAGCATCATCCGGATGCTTGCAAGGCTGAAGCCGAAACGTATCGTTGTGGTTTCTTCCTCGCCGCAGATCCGTTACCCCGACTGCTATGGAATTGATATGAGCAAGATGGGCGACTTTATCGCTTTTAATGCTGCAGTGGAGCTGATGAAGGAAAAAAACAAAGCCAACTGTCTTAAAGAGCTGCATGAAAGATGCAAAGACCTGGGCCGCAACAACCAGTTGCATACGGAGAATGTGGTGAAGCAGTTGTACAAACAGTTTACAACAGAAGAGATTTCAGCTAAGATTGCCCAGCTCATCACAGCACCCGGCCTTGACATCCCGGTAGATGTGATTTTCCAGAGCATTGAGGACCTGCATAAATCCTGTCCCAATAACCTGGGCGACTGGTACTTTACCGGCAACTACCCCACCCCCGGCGGGAACAAAGTAGTGAATAAGGCCTTTATGAACTACATGGAAGGGAAAAACATCCGGGGCTACTGAAAAAAGAACCAAGAAACAAATAACAAGATCCAAATAAATAAGACAAATGATCAGATTAGAATTTTCAATCCCCCGCTCTTTAATACGGAGTTCAGGGTTTGATTTGGCGGTTTAATATTTGGTGCTTATTTGTATCTTGTTTCTTGTGATTTTTTAAAAAAATAACACAATGAAGACTCTCATCCTTATCCGTCACGCTAAAAGCGACTGGGGCAACCCCGGCCTGGATGATATTGACCGTCCGCTGAATGAAAGGGGAAAAAGAGATGCCCCTGTAATGGCCCACCGGCTGCTCGATAAGAAAATCAGGGTTGACGCTTTTATTTCAAGCCCGGCAAAAAGAGCAGCCAGAACGGCTAAGATATTTGCAGCAGAACTCGGTGCAAAAAAGAAAGAGATCCTCTTTAAGGAAGATCTTTATCTCGCGGCCACCCCCGTTTTTTACGAAGTGATAGCCGGTGCAGATGACAACTTTGAGAGCATTGCTGTTTTCTCACATAACAACGGCATTACCGATTTTGCCAACCAGCTTACGGATACAAGGATTGATAGTCTCCCCACTTGCGGAGTGTTTGCAGTAAAGGCAGATTGTACATCATGGAAGGATTTTAAAGAAGCCAAAAAGGAATTTTGGTTTTTTGATTATCCCAAAGCAGGCGCCGGAAGCTGAGCCAGGAACGCTGAAACGGTTTTTTTAAGCAGGTGATTACCGGCAACAGGCGGCAACTGATAATTGAAGCCCTTCGCAAGGGCCAATGCCCGGTCCAATGAAAAATCAGCCTGCGCCACACATACAGCCATTCCTTTTTTCATAAGACTGTCTCCGAGGTATTCCTGCTCGGTTTGTCCGGGAGTAGGAATAAAAATACATTTCTTCTGCAGCGCCATCGCATCCATCACCGTACTGTAGCCGCTGCGACTGATGATGAAGGCTGCCTCCATCATCTCATTGTTGAGTGCTGCCGCCGGCAAATGATTGTAAAACTTTATCGTATTGGTGGAGGGAACAAGGGTTGAATGGCCGGGCAATCCCCTGACCACAGTGGCAGTACCAATGTAATTAGTGATTTGTTCAATGATTTTATTTTCAAAAATGCTGCGCTGTGGCTCAGGACCGGAGAGTATAATAAGCAGGTGATTGTTCTTTTCTGCAATTTCTTTTTTTGAAAAACGGGTAAGGAGACCAATGTATCTGACAGGCACAGCAGGCTTCAGCAAAGGATGTGCAAGCTCTCCTGCCAGGTTGTCTTCTCCTTCAATATCGGGTACCCAGCACTCAGTGAATTTGCTTATATACCTGTAATTTCTTTTCTGCAGTACCCTCTCTGTCCATTTCCCTGCTGAGCTTTGGATATATAACTGGTGAGTGATGAAAATACAGGGAACATCCGCATGATGCAATCCGTAACGGTTATCACTGATCACGGCAGAGAACTGGTATTGCTTCAGCATTTTTTTCAGCCAGTGCTGTTCATATTGAATGGCCCGGCGCATTTTTGGCCCCTGCCTTATCATTTTCCATATCAGCCCCCTTGTTGTTTTTGCATAACGAATCCTGTACCCGGGCAGGGAAAGAAAAGAAAGCTGCGGAAACTCAGTTTTAAGTAATTGTTCCTGCGTCCTTTCGCCAGCCAGCCATACTTCGGCTCCCTGTGCCAGCAGCTCTCTGATAAGGGGAATGCAGCGGGTGGCATGGCCCAGGCCCCAGTCGAGCGGGGCCACCAGTATGCGGGCTTTTCCGTTGTTTTTCTCCGGTAAGGGATGATTCATGTTAATTTCCCGGTTTTTGGCTCAACAGGATACTATTTTGTTTGTAAAATAGTTTTAATTTAGAACTTCAAACGTATGAAACAGTTCAGTAAAATAGCCCTGCTCATCCTTTTGGCGGCAGCTTTTTTCTTTACTTCCTGCAATAAGAATTATTATTCAGGCAGCGGAAAAGGCGGAAAGAACTGCGGCTGCCCGGCGCAAAAAGGAACCGGGGGCTGGTAAAACACGGCGCCATGAAAGTGTTCGGCAAAAACCTGCTGATTGTATTCAAAGACAGGTTCTTTACAGAACAGGAATATGAAAATGAAGCCACAGCCCTTCATCAGCTTCTTCACAGCACTATTACCGATGAAAAATTTTGCAGGGTGACTGAACTGGTTGACCGTAACAGCATCACCCGCAATTCCCGGAAAATAATAAAAGCATCCGGGCATTTTTTACAGCGGCCATTCCGGTTCCTGATTAATAAAAATTAGCAAATCAGCTTTTTTCATTTGAACTTCTTTGCTGCCCCACCGGCTTTTCACCCAATTATTACCTGCCTGATTTATTTAAACGCATAGTAGCGAACTTAGTGCCATAATGCAATGACATGACTAAACGATTTTACGTCCTTTTTCTTCTGGGCATGACCCTTTTTACCGCCACGGCACAGAATTACATGAATGAGCAGGTGACAGAAAAAGACAAACGAATGCAATGGTGGCGGGATGCCCGTTTCGGGATGTTCATTCACTGGGGCCTCTATGCTGTTCCGGCAGGGGAATGGAAAGGGGCAACAGGGCATGCCGAATGGATACGCACCACCGCACAAATACCATTGGAGGAATATAACCAGTTTTTACCTCAATTCAATCCGGTGCATTTTAATGCAGAGGAATGGGTGCAGATGGCCAAAGATGCGGGCATGAAATATATCGCCATAACCAGCAAGCACCATGACGGGTTTTGCCTTTGGGATTCAAAAGAAACAGACTTTGATGTGATGAGCACCCCTTTCAAACGGGATATTCTGAAAGAACTGGCCGATGCCTGCAGAAAAATTGGCGGCATAAAACTTTGTTTTTACCATTCCATCATGGACTGGCATCATAACGATTACAATGAAAGAAGAGAGTGGGAAAAAGACAGGCCGGCAGAAGGAACCAACAGAAAACGATTCATCACCTACTTAAAAAATCAACTGAAGGAGCTGGTGACCAGCTACAGCGATATTGGTGTTTTGTGGTTTGATGGTGAATGGGAGGGTTTCTGGACACATGACGATGGAGTTGATTTGTATAATTATGTGCGCAGCTTAAAGCCGGATATCATCATTAATAACAGGGTGGACAAAGGAAGAAGCGGTATGGCCGGGATGACCACTGAAGGCTATGCCGGTGATTTTGGCACACCGGAACAGGAAATTCCTGAAACCGGTTTGCCGGGTGTGGATTGGGAAAGCTGTATGACGATGAACAACAACTGGGGCTATAATAAGGCGGATAAAAATTTTAAACCGGCAAAAGAGCTTATTCAGAAACTGGTTGACATTGCTTCCAAAGGCGGGAACTTTTTACTGAATATCGGCCCCAAAGCAGATGGTACATTTCCGCAGGAAAGTATTGACCGGTTAAAAATAATCGGTAACTGGATGAGGATAAACGGGGAATCCATTTACGGTACCACTGCCAGTCCTTTTGAACACACAGACTGGGGACGGGTAACAAAAAAGAGAACTGGAGATAAAACGCTGCTGTACCTGCATGTATTTGAATGGCCCTCAGATAACAAGCTGCGGCTGAGTGGCATGGCAAACATCCCTCAAAGCGTTTATTTTCTTTCAGGGAAAGAAAAAATGACTTTTACAGCAAAAGAAAATACTATCAGCATTGAGTTGCCGCCTGTGGCAAAAGATACCATCAGTACGGTGATTGTGATGGAAGTGAAGGGCAACCCGCTGGTGTATAAAGCGCCGTCCATCACCACCTGGTCAGAAGAGTTTATTACAACTGCTGAAGCAACCATCTCACTTCCGGACGGAGAAAGCAGGGTTGATATACGCTACACAACCGACGGCGCCGAACCGGTGATTACATCGCCGCTGTACAGGAAGAAGATAGCCATCACTAAAAACACGGTGCTGAAAGCAAGAAGCTTTCACCATAATAAACCGGTAAGCGCAGTGACAGAGAAAAAATTTATGAAAGTAAAACCTTCCGCAGGGGCTCCTCCTCAAAAAGTGCAACCGGGGTTGCAGCTTTCATACTACGAAGGCAAATGGGACAGCATACCTGCATTCAGCAGCATGACTGCAACCGAAAGCGGGTTGATGGAAACGGTAAGCCCCGGAAAATATAAAGGCAGAGAAAAATACGGGCTGCTCATGGAAGGATATATCAAACTTGAGAAAGCGGATGTTTACCATTTTTATCTCTCTTCGGATGATGGCAGTATCCTGTACATTGACGGAAAACAGGTAGTCAACAATGACGGGTTACACGGAATGGTGGAGCAAAAAGGCACAGTGGCACTGGCAGAAGGGCTTCATTCCATCCGCATTGAATTTTTTGAGAAAACAGGGGGGGACGATCTGCAGTTATTTATTGAAAGCAGGGACAGCAAGAAACGGGAAGTGCCGGCAGCAATGCTGTTTCATCAGGCAGGCACATGAACCAGTTGCTGAAGCGCCGATCTCAGCTTTCCAATCATTTCTTCAATTTCCTCTTTCTTACAGGTGCCCACACTCAGCCTGTACCAGGCGGAGCTTCTGTCCGTCCCGAAAGCATAAAAAGGAACAACAGCCAGACCGGCTGCATTCAGGATGTATGCAGTTACAGCTCCCTGGTCTCCCAGTAGTTTTCCATCAACGGTTTTCTTTCCCGTCAGGTCAACTTTAATGGTAAGATAAATAGCTGCTTCAGGCGCAATGGCATCCACCGCTAAGCCTTCGGCTTTTAGTTGCATAAATCCATCATAAATATGGCGCAACCTTTCTTCAATTTCTGCCTTAAAACCCGACAAATATTTTTTGATAGCATCCCTGTGACCTAAATACCAGGCCACAGCTTTTTGTTCAGCCATGGGCGCCCAGGCACCGATATGTGTCAGAATGGCTTTCATTTTATTGATAACTGTGGCAGGCCCCATACACCAGCCCACCCGTACACCCGTGGCGGCAAACACCTTACTGATAGCATCAATATAGACCGTATAGTCCCGCATGGCTGGTCTCAGCGAAACCGGATTGTAATGCTGAATGTCGCCGTAAGTGAGATGCCAGTACATCTGGTCATACATCACATAGAGTTTCTTTTCGCTATTGCCCCTTCTTTTATTTTCTTCAATCACCAGGTCGCAGATAGCTTCGAGTTCCTCTTTTCTGAACGTGGTGCCGGTGGGGTTTTGCGGTGAACAGAGGGAGATCAACGTGGCCTCTTTGATATGCGGACGAATATCATCCGCTGTTGGCATGAAATTATTTTCAGCCTTTGCTTCTATTACTATATGTTCGCCACCTACAAAATGAGTGTAGTGATTATTATTCCAGCTTGGCACAGCATAAATAACCTTATCGCCTTTGTCACATACCGCCCTGAACACGGCGTAGATAAGGGGACGGCCTCCGCTCGCCACTAAAATTTCGCCGGTGCCGTAATCAAGCCCTTCTTCATCTTTTATAAATGAATGCAGCGCTTCCCGCAGGTCAAGATTTCCTTCTGCAGCCGGATAATTGGTAAAATGTTTTCGATAAGCTTCCACAATGGCATCTTCTAATTCTTTGGGTATGGGAAAGATGGAAGGATCAAAATCACCCACGGTGAAGTTGTAGATACGTTCGCCCTGGCGGATCTTATCCCGTATCTCACCGCCAAGTTTTACGATCTCTGAACCAATCAATGTTTCGGATAAATGTGACAACTTCATAGCTTATCCTTTGGGACAAATGTAAGGAAATGGGGTTGATGAAAACTGTATCAGGAATGATCAATCACCAGCTTGCTGTTATCATACAGGTCATATTTTACAAATATTTCCTGTCCGGGTTGATATTTAGGAACAGAGGCTTCGGCTATCACCCCTTTTGCCCTGCCGCTGAAAGAGGCGGAATGCTCAGGTAACACTTCCAGTTCAAGTTCCACATAAGGGTTGTTACCATTTACATAAGCGCCAAGCCAGGTATATTTCTTTATAATGGCCCTGGCTGACCGGCCGGAAGCAGCAATGGCATTGTTTTCCTGCTGCATTTTCTCGAGTTCTGCTGTTAGAGCCGCAGTATTGTTTGAAGAAACAGGCGATGAGGTTACGGCAGCACTGTTACCGCTGAAGTCAAGCACTACATTCAGTTCATTCTTCGGGTCAATCTTTACCGGCACTTCCATACCGGGCATATAGGCGCCGGGATTTATTCTTGACACCAGCACCCGGCATTGGGTGTTGTACTTTTGTCCGAAACTGTTTTTTACTTCCAGCACCAGTTTTACCTGCGGGTTGTTGTTGATTGTTACACCGGTATCTCTTACTTCCAGAATTATTGCCTTGCCGGGTAATCCTGTTTTTTGCAAACGGCTGGCATTGATCATGGGTTTGAAGAAGAGCCGGTAAAACAAATAAAACATTCCGCCAAACAGCAGCAGCATGGCAAGGCTGATATAAATACCCATTGAGCCGGTTGTGGTGATCACAACAGCAATGGCCACCAGCAAACCAATAATGCCGCCAATGATACCGATCCAGGCGCCTGCATTCATTTTCATCATAACAGAAAGTTTGTCAGAAAGAAATTATTTTACCAGGTAAACAATTTTCGTCAGCCATTTTACAGTGTCTTTTTCATTGGCGGGGCCGTAAATATATTGCTCAACTACCGGTTGTTTTTGTGTCAGCATGTTTTCGGCAAGATATTTATCAAGGCTTATGTGGGCATCGGCCATCTTATCATAAGCGCCGGCATAGTTCACATACACTGCTTTTGAGGCATCAATATCCATAATGCGGATGATGGGGTGCTGCATTTTTGTGCCTGCGGGCACCGGTACCGCAACTGCCATATCAGCCTGCTGGTTTTTCTCTTCCCATACAAAATACAAACCAGTGGCAGCGCCTGCGCTAATGTTATTTTTGGACGCTTCCTCATACAATATGGGCAGGTGCTGCGCAAAGAATGCCGTGATGTCGGACCATTTTACTTCCTGCCGGATAATGGCGAATGTGGTGGCCGGAAAATCCATTTGTTGTATTTCAAAACTTTCTGCAGGGGCTTTTCCTGTTGAAATTTCTGTCAGTTGTTTTAAGGCATCAAGTCCTTTTTCAAAATCCTGGCCCATTTGCTTGTCCAGGCTGTAAAAGAGGTTGAAAATATTCCAGGGGCGGGGAGTGGCCATTTCAAAACTCCAGGTAACGGTGGTGGCGCCGTTGGTTTCTTTCAAAGAAAACACAGAGCTGGCTTTTGCCTTTTTTGGTTTTTTAAACTGGATGGAGTGAGATATTTTTTGGCCGGGTTTTAGGGCAGTAATTTCCATCTTCCCTTCGCCGGAAAGGGCCGGGTCGCCTGTCCATGATGTGGCAGCGCCAACAGTTCCATCGGTGCCGGTCAGTGTATATTCAGCCGAGGGGTCCTGCTGGCTCCATACCGACCATTTGTTGAAATTATCCAGTTTCGACAGCTGTTCATAAATGACAGCAACCGGGACGTCAGACTGTGAAAAAACTTTCTTCGATTGAGTAAATCGTTCTGTAAGATCTTCTTTGCGTCGTTTATCTGTTCACTTAACCACCAGCAAAAAAATGTGTCGGCGCTGATTTAATAATTTCAATGT
>JBQTHS010000007.1:0-4311 GCA_052389635.1 Bacteroidota bacterium
TCATGTCCAACCCAGGGTTCTTGAGAGAAAATCTCAGACTTGACTATAGTTATCACCACATCCAGT
Source organism: Bacteroidota bacterium (assembly GCA_052389635.1). Classification (GTDB taxonomy): domain Bacteria; phylum Bacteroidota; class Bacteroidia; order Chitinophagales; family Chitinophagaceae; genus JJ008. The sequence continues at coordinate 67 of JBQTHS010000007.1, forward strand.
TCCACGGTAGAAACGCCGATGTTCAATGCAATATTCATCGCCGGAACAGTATTCTCCGGCATCAGCCCGCGGCAGCCGCGGTGACCTTGCTTGTCTAATTGAACAGGGATATTCTTACCTTCTGCGTTGGGCACAGGTTCAGTTTTCATTTTTTTTGGAGAAGAACATGCAAAAGTTATAAGCAGGGCTATAAAATATAAACTCCTTTTCATTGGCCAAAGACTTTTCCTTTACGTTGTTCCATCAGTTCACCAATAATTTTTCCATCGCCTTCCTGTTGCTTTAGCTGCGTAACAATATTATCATAACTTTTTTCGTCACGGTTCTGGCTCAGCTTATGTACATTTTCCAGTTCTGTTACTTCCATTTCAAAACCAATGATGGCTTTCCGGAGTTTAGACAGGTATTCCTCCGGCAGGTTATCATAAATAGTAGTGGAGGATGTATTTCCCTTTTCAAAATAAAGGGTGAATCTTTTCAGGAATGCAATCAGGCCCTCTTCATCCATCCATTTCATTTCTCCCCTTGCATGGATGGAAATATAGTTCCAGGTGCTGGCCTGCTGCAGGTTGCCGGTATAATAAGTGCCGCTTACATAGGTATGCGCCCCGGTGAATATGATCAGTGCATTGAGATTTTGTTCCAGTGCCTTTTCATGGGTCATTTTCCTGGCGATATGGCCGCAAAGAAAAATTTTACCGTCCCGTTCATCAATCAATACAGGTATCTGTGTCGCTTCAATCCTTCCGTTTTTATCCGTTGCGATCAGCATCACAAAGGGGTGCTGCCGCATGAATTCCAGAACCTTTTCTTTGTCCTGTTCCTTGTAATGCGGGTAGTTGTACATGTTGATTGTTTAAAGTTTAAGGTCTAAAGTTTAATGTTTTTAATCCGGGAAGTTTCAGCATAGGATAGACATTACCCGACAGAAGGACCTTAAACCTTAAACTTTAAACCTACACTGTTTCTATAATTTTTTCAGCACTCATATTCGCATTCCTCATCGCAATACTTCTTACCACATGAGCAGCAAATCCCTCAAACGCTTTTTTAGTTATCGCATCATCCCCCATCATCACCGGCACTCCCTCGTCCCCGCCTTCTCTTATACTTTGCACCAGGGGGATTTGCCCGAGAAAAGGAATATCATATTCACCTGCCAGCCTCTTACCGCCATCTTTACCAAAAATGTAATATTTATTATCAGGAAGCTCAGCCGGAGTGAAATAACTCATGTTTTCCACTAACCCTATTACCGGCACATTCATCTGCGCCTGGCCAAACATGGCAATTCCTTTCTTCGCATCCGCCAGCGCCACATCCTGCGGGGTGGTTACAATGACAGCGCCGGTTACAGGAACTGTTTGCATTAATGTCAAATGTATATCACCCGTTCCCGGCGGCATATCCACTACCAGGTAGTCCAGCTCATCCCAATATACATCGGTTACAAATTGTTTGATAGCGCTGCTGGCCATCGGCCCACGCCACACCACTGCATTTTTTTCATCCACCAGTAAACCAATACTTATCAGTTTGATGCCATATCTCTCCAGCGGTGCTATCATCGGCTTCCCGCCACCTACATCAATCATCATGGGTCTTTCGCCCCGTACACCAAACATGATCGGCACACTGGGGCCGTAAATATCTGCATCCAGCAATCCTGTTTTGGCGCCTCCCTGCGATAATGCCAGTGCAAGGTTAGCCGCCACTGTTGACTTACCCACTCCGCCTTTTCCGCTTACCACCGCAATTATGTTTTTTACTTTGGGCAGCACAGTCCCCGGATCCGTTCTTTTTGTAGTGGTATTGGCAGTAAACTTCACATTCACCGTTGCTTCCTTATTCACCAGCAGATGGATGGCATTCACACAGGCATTTTTTATCATGTCCTTCAGCGGGCAGGCCGGTGTGGTGAGTACAACCGTAAAAGAAACATAGTTGCCTTCAATCTCAATATCCTTTACCATATTCAGCGTCACCAGGTCTTTGCCAAGATCAGGTTCCTGTACATTGCTCAATGCCTCCAGTACTTTCTCTTTCGTCATTTTCCAAGTATTTGTTAAAAGTCTTACTGACAGGCAAAGTTAACCATTGTACATGCCATTTTGTTTTACGAAATCAGCAACTTGTCATTATTTTTGGCGCAGTGAAGAAAACTATACGTTATACACTTATACTGTTCCTCTTTTTTTCCCAAACCGCAAAGGCCCAGTTTGAAACTTCCCGTGATTCGGTGGTGCAGTTATACGGTGTGGTGATGACCGCCGACAGCCTCGTTGGCATTCCCGCTGTAAGTATTGTGGTGAAGGGGCAGAACCGCGGCACCATCACCAATAACCATGGTGTGTTCTCTATCGTAGTGCTGAAAGGCGACCAGGTGGAGTTTACCCATGTTACTTACAAACCCAAAACAGTTACAATTCCCCGCAACCTTGCAGGCAACCAGTACAGCGTGGTGCAACTGATGGTGATTGACACCGTTTATCTCCCGGCCACCATCATCAAACCAAGGCCCACGCCGGAGCAGTTTGCCCGGGATTTTGTGAACAGTAAAGTACCCGATGATAATATAGAGATTGCCCGCCGCAACACCAGCGCTGCACAACGCCGGGTGCTGCTGCAAACCACTCCGGCCGATGGCGGCGCAGCCGCCCGGATGCAAGTCAACAAGATCGCCAACCGTGCCGTTTACCAGGGACAGACCCCGCCGATGAACATCTTCAACCCTGCCGCATGGGCCAGTTTTATCGAAGCATGGAAACGGGGAGATTTTAAGAGAAAATAAGACGCCCCCTGCCCCCTAAAGGGGGAACTTAGGTCGGTTAGTCATTTAATATATGTTAGTTTTCTAAAGCAGTTAGTTTTATTTATTTCGTCATCGCCTGTGCTACTATCAACTTCGTTGTGTCACTCACTTCAACTGCATATCGCTACTGAGCAAGACCTCACCCCAACATTATACATTAATAATGAAGACTCCGCATCCCTCTCCTCAGGGAGAGGGTATTGGAAATCTCCGCGGATAGGAATAGTTGTGGGGTGAGGTCTTACACCGCCCGATGCAAGCCAAATACCTATTTTTGCTTTCGTAATCTATTCCATCACTCTTCCCCAAAGGAGACTTCCATACCTCCCCTTTAGGGGCAAAGGAAAATTTCAACTATATGACTAACCCCGGGGGCATGAATATTTCCGTCATCGGCGCAGGCACCATGGGCAACGGCATCGCCCATGTTTTTGCACAGCATGGTTTTAAGGTAACATTAGTGGATGTTTCGCTGTCGCAACTGGACAGGGCGCTTGTCACTATCGGCAAAAATCTTGACCGCATGGTGGCCAAAGAGATCATCCGCAAAGAACTGAAAGAAGAAACCCTGGCGAATATCACCACCCAGTCCAACCTGATTGAAGGGGTAAAAGATGCAGCACTGGTGGTGGAAGCCGCTACGGAGAATTTACAACTGAAACTTAAAATATTTGAGCAGCTGGACCAGTATGCACCCAAGGATGCAATACTCGCCACTAATACTTCCTCCATCTCCATTACAAAGATCGCAGCGGTAACCGGCCGGGCCGATAAAGTGATCGGCATGCATTTTATGACCCCGGTGCCGGTGATGAAGCTGGTGGAGATAATAAATGGTTACGTCACTAAAAAAGAAGTGACCGACTGTATTGTAGAATTGAGCAAGCAACTCGGCAAAGTGCCCTGCGTGGTAAGCGACTATCCCGGTTTTATTGCCAACCGAATATTGATGCCGATGATCAACGAAGCCATCTGCAGCCTCTACGAAGGCGTGGCTGGTGTGGAAGAAATAGACACCGTCATGAAACTGGGCATGGCCCATCCCATGGGGCCTCTGCAACTGGCCGATTTTGTGGGACTGGATGTTTGCCTCGCCATCTTAAGAGTGTTGTATGATGGCTTTGGCAATCCCAAATATGCACCTTGTCCACTCCTGGTGAATATGGTCACCGCCGGCAAACTGGGCTGTAAAAGCGGTGAGGGATTTTATGTTTATACGGCGGGGAGTAAGGAGTTGGTGGTGAGTGGGAGATTTAAATAAGCGGGTACAATTTGTTGTTGATAATCAACAGAAATCTGTACCAGCTGAAGCCTTCCCCGAAATTAGGATAGTTTAGAAAACTACAGAACTTGTTAATTTTAAACTATCAAACATGAAAAGAAAACAATTCACCGAAACACAGATCATTGCAGCACTGAAGCAGTACGAAGGC
>JBQTHS010000008.1:0-9370 GCA_052389635.1 Bacteroidota bacterium
CATCACAAATAAAAAGAGAAAAGCATGAACTGACCGCTTCGTTACTCTTCACAGATATGTATTACCAAACCCCCGGGGCGCTGACACTGGCCGAATTCAACAATGACCCCAAAGCTGCAAGACCGGCAGGTGGCGGATTCCCTTCAGCCGTCAATGCAAAAGCGGCTATTTACCAGCAGAACTTATTAGTTGGAATGAGCAATCTTTTCCGCATAGCTCCGGGTTTTAAAAATACCACTACGCTGTATGGTGCTTATACCCGGATTAAAAACCCGGCCATCCGCAATTATGAAAAAAGAACAGAGCCATCTTTTGGCGGACGTACTGTTTTTGCATTTGACAAAGCAATGAATAACTGCCGGATGAATTTTGTCGCCGGCGCAGAGTTTCAGCAGGGATATTTCAACACACAGGTCTTCAAAAACAGGAACGGCCAACCCGATACCCTGCAAACCAATGACGACGTTGACAATAAAATGCTTAGCCTTTTTTTGCAAGCCGATGCCGAACTGCATGACTCATGGCATTTTATTGCCGGCATAAGCCTCACGCAATCCGATGTAAAGATCACCCGGCTGAACAGCTACCCGGTCACCCCCAAAAGCCGTAGTTACCGGAATGAACTGGCTCCGAAATTTTCTTTGATGAAAAAATTCAGCAGCAGCTTTCACTGGCTGGCATCTGTGTCAAGAGGATTTTCTCCACCCACAGTGGCTGAATTGCTGCCATCCACGGGGGTTATCAGTACTGACCTCGAAGCCGAGAACGGTTGGAACTATGAAACAACCCTACGCGGTTTCCTGTTCCGCAATAAGCTGACACTGGAGCTGACCGCCTTTTATTTCAAGCTCCATGAAGCGCTGGTGCAACGCAGGGATATTTCAGGTGCAGATTTCTTTGTGAATGCCGGTGATGTAAAGCAGTGGGGTATCGAATTTCATGCTGACTACAACCAGCAGCTGTATGGAAGCTTCTTTAAAAACTTTTCTGTAAGAACAGATGTGACGCTGAATCATTTTCGTTACGGAAGTTTTATAAAGGGACCGGATGATTTTTCGGGAAAGAAAGTTCCCTCTGTACCTTCTTCTGTTCTTACAATGCTGGCAGATATTCACTCGAACACAGGTCTTTACCTGAATGCCAACTACTATGCAGCGTCACCCATCTATATGAATGATGCGAATACTGCTAAAGCGGAACCCTATCATCTGCTGGGTTGCAAATTGGGTTGGATCAAACCCTTTGACAAGCTCAGGATCAGACTAAATATTTATTTCGGCGCGGACAACCTGCTGGATGAAACCTATAGTTTAGGCAATGATATTAATGCCGCAGCTGGCCGGTTCTATAATGCTGCGCCCCGCCGCAATTTTTATGCAGGCTTTTCTTTTCAGTGGATAAAGACGGCAAACTAATAATAAATCTCTTAATACTTTATCACCGGGCAGGCCAGGCTGTTTTTATTCCCCACTCTGTAAATGACACCCACCATCATGGAATGATAATGATCTTTTTGTTCCGGGTTGGCCGCCCGGCTAAAACCATCCAGGTAATCGGTAAAGAGGAAACGTATGGTTGATTCCGCGTTCACCAGGAAACTTTCTGAAAGGTTGTAGCGGATACCGACCCCTGCCGGGATGACGATCCTGAAACGGGGAGGAGATTGTTTATCATCTTCTGCCAGCCGATCGGTGATATCAGTCGCATTGGCGAAATAAGCGGCATCGAAATCACTGTGATCCCGTCTTATATTAAAAAAAGAAAGTCCTGCTCCGCCAAAAAGATAAGCCGAGAAACCTTTGGTTTGATAGTTTTTCCGAAGAGGGTTCCATACCAGTTGCGGTGATACTTCCGCCACCGGTGTGCGGAACCGGAAGGCCCTGTGTTTTCTGAATTCAGGGTTATCATATTTTGTTTCATCCCCTCTTAACCCGCCAAAAGAAGCGTTCACACGGAAGATAAAGGACCCGGAGATCACCCTGCCCGCCGACAATACCAGTCCCGGTCGAATGTTTCTGAAGGAACCGATAGGATTGGGAGTAAGGTCGCCCTGATAAACAAACCCGGCCAGTCCTGCTCCGATCTCAAGCCCGGGTGGATTCTTTTGGGCGAACCCGTTCACCATAAATATGTTCAAAAGCACGCTTAACAGCAGAATAATTTTTATGTCCCTGTACATACTATTTCTTTTCAGCTACTGCCGGTGCAATAGCTGTTGGTTAGGTAAAATAAACAGAGGAGGTTTGGAGGGGCTTATCTGTCAACGGCCGGGAATGGGATACAGTATTTGTCAGTTGTTAAAAGTTCCCGGTAAATTTTTAGAATTGCTTCATGCAGGTATGGGCATTCTTGACCAGGAAACAATAGCAAAGTTTATTCCAGTTTCGAAAAAAAATAATTTCAATTTGCGCAGACCGGAAAACCCGGTTGTTGAAAACAATTCTTGTCATCCCACCCGGCCCCCTTACATTTGCAGCGGTTTGGTTTCCGCCAACCGGCGGATTAAAAGGGAAGTCAGTCAAAATCTGACGCTATCCCCGTAGCTGTAAGAGGCCTCCCCACCCCCTCCGAGAGAGGGGCTTATGGAGTATGATTGTTGAAGAATTACCACTGTTCCGTCCCATCGGAACGGGAAGGTTTCAGCAAGGCCTTAAGCCAGAAGACCTGCCAGATCATAAAACATTATTCAGCTTTCGGGTGAAAGGCATGAGATGTAAAAGTCGAAGGACGTTTATATTTCTATCAGCCGTTGTTGGTGTCACCACCAACAACATTTTCCACGAAAGCAGTCACACAAAAAATTCATGTAACATGAAAAGACATTTTTTTGTGCTGGCTGCTGTAATCATCAGCACTCAGCTAAATGCCCAAAAAGACACCGCCGTTCTTGACGAAGCGGTTATAACTGCCAACAAGTATCCGAACAAAACCTCCCTGACCGGCAAGGTGGTTACTATCATCAGCAAAGAGCAATTAGAAAGAAGCGGCGGGAAAGATCTGTCGCAGGTGCTGACTGAACAGGCGGGTGTTTTCATCGCCGGGGCTAACAGCAACACCGGGAAAGACAAAAGCCTCTACCTCAGGGGTGCAAGGATTGAACATACCCTCATCACTGTGGATGGTATCCCTGTATATGACCCTTCCGGTATCGGAAACAATTTTGACATCCGTAATATTTCCCTTGCCAATATTGAGCGGATTGAAATACTTAAAGGCAGCCAGTCAACACTATATGGCAGCGATGCGATTGCCGGTGTTATTAATATTATTACAGGCAAAGCGCCTGCTAAAAAAATTTCAGGCAATGCTTCAGTTAGCTATGGGAGCAATGAAACCTTCAGGGTCAGTACAGGCATCAATGGACAGGCTGGTATTGTTGATTATAATGCTTCGTACTCTCTGCATAATACTAAAGGAATTAATGAAGCAGTGAGCAATACAGCCTCTGTAACAGACAGGGATGGTTTTAACCAGAATAATTTCCAGGCAAGGCTGGGAATAAAGCCTTCCGAAAACGTACATATCCAGCCGTTTTTCCGTCTCAGCAATATCAAAGGTGATATTGACCAGGGCGCCTTTACCGATGAACTGGATTATACCTACACACAAAAAAGCTGGCAGGCAGGGGCAAGAAATGAATTCAGTTTCGGCAAAGCAAATTTGACAGTAATATACAGTTTCAATACCATCAAAAGACTTTACACCGATGACTCTGTAAAAAGCAGGAATGGATACGATACCTGGGCGCAGGGCGATTATAAAGGACAGGAGCATTTTGCAGATGCATATATCACTGCACCGTTTACACAGCAACTGAAGCTGACCGGGGGCATTGATTACCGCAGTTCACAATCTGATCAAACTTATTCTTCTGTTGGTTTTTGGGGCCCCTACAAAACGGAATACAGCAGTGACAGCCTGAACCAAAATCAAACGGGTATTTATGCTGCTCTGAACTGGAATACAAAAAAAGGTTTTAATGCCGAGGCCGGTGGAAGGGTTAATTTTCATTCTGAATATGGCAGTTACGCTGTCTTCAACATCAATCCATCATACCTCATCAACAAAAAAATAAAAGTCTTTGCCAATCTTTCTTCTGCTTACCGCACACCGTCCCTCTACCAGCTCTTTTCGGAGTATGGTAATAAAGAGCTCAGGCCTGAGGCTGCTATATCAACAGAAGCCGGTTTGCAGTATATCACTACTGATAATAAATTCACAGGAAGGGCTGTGGCATTCTGGAGAAATGTAAAGAATGTCATTTTCTTTTTTTATAACCCGTCAACCTTCCGCTCACAATACATCAACCAGGATAAACAGAAAGATCATGGCTTTGAGCTGGAAGCCACATACCATTTCACAAAAAATATCACCCTGAAAATTTTTTATGCTTATGTTACGGGTGAGATAACTACCAAGACTTCCGGTAAAGACACCACCTATAGCAATCTGCTGAGGAGGCCCAAATCCTCCATTGGAATAAGCCTTGCAGCACAAATAAGAAAAAACTTTTTTATGAGCTCGAACCTGATGAGTGCAGGGAAAAGAAAGGATGCTTATTTCGACAACAATACTTTCGCCACCGTAAACACCACTTTGAAAAGTTACATCCTGTGGGATCTGTATGCTGAATATGGGTTTATGAAAAACCGGTTGAGGTTGTTCGCAGATATCAGGAATATTACCGGCAGCAAATACACCGAGATAAGCGGTTTTAATACCCCTGGCATTAATGGCTATGGCGGTATCCGCTTCAACTTTTGATATTGGCCAACTCTCCAAAAGTTTGAAACTTTTGGAGAGTTTATCAGTAAAGAATTTTTCCTTATGCATGAAGCCAAAAACTGCCCCCGATGCGGCAATGTATTTGAGTGCAAACCCGGTAACATCACCCAATGCCAGTGCTATGCTGTAAAACTGACGGCAGAGCAAAAGGCTTATATTGAACAACGCTACCAGGATTGTCTTTGTAAAAGCTGCCTGGCGCATCTTGCGGATGAGCTGAACTTCTTTAAAGAGAGATATATTTTCAGATAAGTACTTTTGCAAAAACCCGGTGTCATGTATTTTGACTTACAGGAATTTCTCACCCTCACTTTTACGCTTTTTGCGGTAATTGATATAGTGGGATCGGTTCCTATGCTGATCTCCATCAAGCAAAAAATGGGCGGCGTCAGCGCCTGGAAGGTAACGCTGATCTCCGGCGGCCTGATGGTCCTGTTCTTTTTTATCGGCGAGCCTTTTCTGAATTTGCTCGGTGTGGATATAAAATCTTTTGCAGTGGCCGGTTCTATTGTGATCTTTATTTTAGGGCTGGAGATGGTGCTGGGTATTGAGTTTTTTAAACCGGATAAAGGAGCGCCATCAGGCACAGTAGTACCTATCGCTTTTCCGCTGATTGCCGGAAGCGGCACCCTGACCACCATTATGTCGCTGAAAGCCACTTTTGAGCGAACTGATACAAAAGAGTACATGATACTATTTGCCATTCTGGTTAATCTGATAATAATATATTTAGTTCTCCGCTCACTGAACCTGATAGAAAGGGTGCTTGGCAAGGCAGGTTTATTGGCGGTAAGAAAGTTTTTTGGCGTAGTTTTGCTGGCCATTGCCGTAAAGGTGTTTGCAACAAACGCAAGCGGACTGATAAAATAGCCTCACCCCTGCCCTCTCCTTACGGAGAGGGGGGAATGGCCTCGTAGTACAATGGATAGTATAAGAGTTTCCGAAGCTCCAGATACAGGTTCGATTCCTGTCGAGGCTACTGCGCCCGCCGAAGTTTTAACTATGGCGGGCTTTTTAGTAATTTCAGGTGCTTAAAGACCTTAACCGTTCTGCGGTTATCTCCGGTTTTAAGCTAACCATTATGAAAAAACTTTTTGCCACCGCATTTCGTTCTGTCGTGATGGTCATCACAGTTCTCATCTTTTATGCCGGGACAATTTTCGGACAGGAAGATAAACCAGCCTACATCCCCCCTTCCTGCGTTGGCAAAACCATCAGTAAAATGTCCCCGGCAGAAATGATAGCACAGTTTCATCCTGCCGAAAAACCCAATCCGCCCATCAACCGGGAAGACCAACTGAAAATATTCAATACTCTTGTAAAGATCATTAATGAAATTTACCTGTACCCCGATTTCAGGGGCCTCGACTGGCCCGCCGTTGTATCCGAATTCCGCAGCAAAATAGAAAAAGGACTGGGAACTGAGGAATACTACAAAGCGATGGAAGAATTCATCAAGCGGCTGGGAGACAAACACTCCCATTTTGTTTCAACGGTCAATGCCGAATCTGTAAAAGCACAGCTGGCCGGTAAAAGCAACTTTGTTGGTGTGGGTGCGCTTCTTGTGACAATGGAAGAAACAAAACAGGTCACTGTTCTTGCTGTTATCCCCGGTTCGCCGGCAGATCAGGCTGGTCTATTGCAACATGATGTAATACTGGATGTAGATGGAATGCCGATGGTCCGGAATGATACGACCTTCATTCTCACCCGGGGACCTGAATGTACAATGGCGACCCTTACAGTGAGATCACCGGGAAAAGCTCCAAGAAAGGTTAACATAGTCCGTGCACGGGTAACCGGCTCTATGCCGGTTTATGCCAGGCTGGTCCCTACAACTGATGGCCGGCGGATCGGTTATATCTTTCTTCCGACCTTTTTGGACCTGACGGTCCCGGGCCTGGTCAAAAAAGCGCTGGAGGACTTTGGGCCTCTGGAAGGATTGGTACTTGATAACAGGATGAATGGAGGCGGTTCGGTCAAGGCGCTTATTCCAATGCTGGGTTATTTCACGTCGGGTACAGTCGGGCATTTTGTTAACCGCAGTACACGTCGCCCCCTGGAGATCACCGCCTCAGCGGTTCATAATTCACAGGAAGTGCCGCTTGTTATGCTGGTCGGCAAAAACACGGTCAGTTATGCCGAAGTTTTTGCCGGTGTATTGCAGGATATTGGCCGGGCCAAAATTGTGGGGCAACCTACCGCAGGCCGTGTGGAGACACTGTATGGTTACTTTTTTGCCGATAGCTCAGAGGCCTGGATCGCCCAGGAGCGTTTCGAACCCCTGAATTCCAAAAAAGGGTGGCAGGGAGTTGGGGTCATGCCTGATAAAGAAGCCCATGCACAGTGGGACCAGTTCACTTTTGAAAACGACCCCGTGTTGGCGGTTGCGCTGAAAATGTTACGGCCGCAATAGCGGATAATTCACAGCCCCGGAAAGATATTCCTGTTGGAGTTATAAAAGCACACATTTCATAGTACTTTCTGATTTATACAGAAATATTTTCTACCTTCCTTCCCCAACAAAACCATTTGCCATGGCAACCCAAACACACAAACCCTCTACCTTTCTTTTATTTCCCTGGGGGTTAATGTCAATTGTACTGATCATTGTGCTTAACCTGACACTTAACAATGCATGGTTCAGTAAGAACTGGGGTTGGATAGCATTCGTATTAATTGTCCCGGCGGCCATCCTGGAAAACTTCAAAGTAGGGTACTCTACCATGCGTATCATGTTTATGAAGGTGATTTATTCTCTCATCTCCTTCCTGCTGGTGGGCATGGCCTTCGGCTCGGCGCTTACAAAATACTATAACATTAAATTCGCTAAAATTGAAGCGCCTGTAAAAGCAATCGATCTTCCCTGGTATGTGCTGCTGGCACTGATCGTTTTGCTATTAATACAAATTGCCCAACTATTCAGTATGCTGAAGGCAGTGAAGAGGGAATTTATGCAGATGGATCCTGATAATTAACAACTATAGCTGTTTCAATGCTGCTTTCAAAAAAGGCAATATTGGCAATGAAGAAATAATTTTCAGTTCATCGCCTAACGGGCTTTCATTATCCAGGAACCTCAGCACCTGCCGGGGTTTATTTTTTCTGAACAGGTCTGTAAAAATTTTATCGCCGGGAATCTGCCTGTCTTTTAATATGTACAACAGTGTGCTGTCATAAAAATGAAAACGGCGACTTCCTGAGGGTTTCGCAATAAAAGGATTCTTTCTCTTTACCAGGTTTTCCACTATACGGGCCGAGTGTTTCTGAATAAACCGGAAAGTGTAGCCGCTGGAAGCTTTTGTCTGCCCTCCTGCTGTTCCGGTATGAATGACCCGCCCGTTTACATCCGGAAATTTGTAGTTGGTCATGGGAATGATGCCATTCTCTTCCTCAGTAACAATGTATTGTTCAGTGCCAATGATATTGCTGATATATTCTTTCAACCCTTCCTCATATTCCGCCGGAGTAAGCAGTTGCTCAGAAAACAGAGTATATTCCACCAGGGCTTTTGCTGAAGAGAAAGGTTTTACATAAACAAATGTGGTTCCGTGCTGCTGGCTTACCCTGAAATCCATCAGTGTTGCTTCATCAGGATTAAATACCGGGTTTGCTGTTTCAATAATCCATCCTTTGAAGTGCTGAAGCAGGTAATATTCTTTTTCACGCAATGCCGGTTTCTCAAAAAGAATACTGTTAAATATATATTCAGCCGTTAGTTTTTCATTATTGAAATACAGCGCTGCCTGATTATTCTCATTTGTTATTGATTTTATTTCTCCATGCCTGATCTCAAAATTGGGGTGCCGGCGAATGACAGAAAAGCAATAATTATAAAAATCAATTCCCCGTATCATTTTATATTCATACGGGGAAAGTTCCAGCAGGCGGGAGAAATCCCGGCCATGAAACCATGTCTTCTTCCACCTGCGGAATACAATGGGCTCAAACAAACCCGGTTCCGTTTCCCAGAAAGACCAGGTGCGGTCATTTTTTTGTTTGTCATCTTTATCAGTGATCAGTATCTTTTTATCAGTAAATTCTCCTGATTGAATCATGTGCATGGCAAGACTGAGCCCGGCGCAGCCGGCCCCTGCAATGATGTAATCATATTTCTCAGGTGAGGGCAGAAAAAAAATATTGAAGCTACTGGTATGTGATTAACCGGGTATTTCTTCTTTTTCCGGGGCGTACTCCACTTTTGCAACACCTGCCATCAGTTTTTTATCCCGGCGCACTTTATTCCAGTATTTTTTGTTTACAAACAAAAAACCAAAGCTTTCCCCATGGTGTTTGTCCAGGTGCTTATGATGCATTTTATGTGCCCAGCGGATAGCTCTTACATAAGTGTGGTTGCTCCGTGAAAACCATTTGAACCGCTGGTGAATGATCACATCATGCACCAAAAAATATGCAAATCCGTATACCATAATGCCAAATCCAACAGCCTGCAGCCACCAGACATGATCATAGGTGCCGGAATAAATAAGCAGAAAACTGGGAACAGCAAAGATGAAGGCAAACAAATCATTCTTTTCGAAAATGCCCGGCCGCACCTGGTGGTGGTCTTTGTGCAGCATCCACA
>JBQTHS010000009.1:0-16750 GCA_052389635.1 Bacteroidota bacterium
CGCCTCATTGGCTGCCTGCTCCACTTCCTGCGCCAGGAAACCGCTGTATTGTATCTTCTCTGCATCATATTTCTCCGGGTATTCGGCTGTTCCCTTATTGCCTGAAACCTGGTTGGCGGCGCTTATACTTCTGTAGTAGGTAACCGGCCTGAGGCGGTTGATGAAATCCAGACCTTTTACATCCTCTGTAATCTTTGTTTTCATTCTTACATCAGAATAAATACTCCAGCCCACCCATCCGCCGATCCAACCGGTACTTGCATTACCGATGAAGGCCTGGTTGGAGGCGCCGTTTAGCCAGCCATCGTTGCCGATGCTTACTGTATTATTAAATGAAGCAGAAGTTCCTGCATTAAAACCTACGGCTGTATTGTTATTTCCTGTGGTATTCGAGTAAAGGGCAGTATAGCCTATTGCCGAATTACCATTTCCTGTGGTATTCGAGTAAAGAGCACCTATGCCCATTGCGGAATTACCACTTCCTGCGGTATTCGAATAAAGAGCACCTGTGCCTGTTGCCGCATTGCCAAATCCTGCAGTATTCGAGTAAAGGGACTGATAACCTATAGCTGAATTATCATATCCGGTAGTATTCAATTTAAGAGCTTCAAAACCCATTGCGGAATTAGACGCCCCGATAGTATTTGATAGAAGAGCAGCTGAGCCCATGGCACAATTATAACTACCCGTAGTATTTAAAGTAAGAGCGGCACTGCCTACTGCTGAATTGAAATTGCCAGTTGTGTTGGAATAAAGGGCGGCATTGCCTATCCCGGTATTGGAAATTCCTGAGGTATTAGAATAAAGGGCAGCATACCCAACAGCAGCGCTATTATTTCCTGAAGTATTTGAGTAAAGGGATTGATAACCATTTGCTGTGTTCCAGCTTCCGGTGGTATTGTAGTTAAGAGCAAGAGCTCCGTTTGCTGAATTAAATGCTCCCGTTGTATTGGAATAAAGGGATTGAGCTCCATTTGCCGTGTTGCCATTCCCTGTAGTGTTGTAGAAGAGGGCCGATTCACCGATCGCCACATTACCAAGTCCCGTAGTGTTGAAATAAAGGGATCCATAGCCATTTGCAGTATTTCCTTGCCCGGTGGTATTGAGGTAAAGTGCCCTGCAACCCACTACCGTATTGTAACCGCCTGTAGTGTTGGAAAAACCAGCGCTGCTTCCGATAAAAGTGTTTAACTGTCCACCTGCAACGCTGTTATTCATTTTCCCTGCATTCAAACCCACAAAACTATTTGTGATGTCATCAGAATGAATCCACATCAGGTCGGTGCCGCTGCTACTGCGTAGTTTGATGAGCGGGTTAGTATTGCTTTGCGTGCTGTTGGCATCAATAATGAATTGAGATGTGTCTGAGCTGCCTTTGATGTGCAGCTTTCCGCCGGGTGTTGCGGTGCCGATACCAACATTTTGTGCCCTGCACAAAGAAGCATGAACAATCAGTATCAGCAGCAGATGTGTCTGGCGCATAGGATAATATTTTTACAAAATTTAATCTATTGCCTTTTGTTCCCGAACCGGGATGAGCCGTTCACAGAAACGGGTGAGCAGGCGGAAAAACCCTTATTAGCCCTTACATTTGTTTTTTATTATCGCATATGTTAAAAGAAAAGATCCTTGTCATTGGCGCCTCGGGGCAGATCGGTGTGGAATTGACGCTCGCCCTGCGGAAGATCTATGGCAATGCCAATGTGGTAGCTTCTGACCTCCGGGAACAAAACCCTTTGCTGGAAGGCACCGGCCCCTATGTAAGCCTGGATGTGATGAATAAAGAAAGGCTGCATGTGCAGGTAATACGGCAGGGAATTACTCAAATCTATTTACTGGCAGCTATTCTTTCTGCCACCGGTGAAAAAAACCCCAGCCTGGCCTGGAACCTGAATATGCAGGGGTTGCTGAATGTGCTGGATATAGCCAGGGATGAAAAACTGCAGAAGGTTTACTGGCCTTCTTCTATTGCTGTATTCGGGCCCACATCACCCAAACAAAACTGTCCGCAGCAAACCATTATTGAGCCCACTACCGTGTATGGCATCAGCAAATATGCCGGCGAGTTCTGGTGTAATTATTTTCACCAGCGTTTCGGGGTGGATGTGCGGAGCCTGCGGTATCCGGGTTTAATTTCCTATAAATCTCCCCCCGGCGGAGGCACCACGGATTATGCTATAGAAATATTTCATGAAGCGCTGGAAGAAAAAAAATATGAATGCTTTCTGAAGGAGGACACCTACCTGCCCATGATGTACATGCCCGATGCCATCCGGGCCACCATCGAACTGATGGAGGCCCCGGCCAATAAAATTTCCATCCGCACTTCTTATAATGTTTCGTCCATGAGTTTTTCGCCAAAAGAGATCGCTGCGGAGATCAAAAAACATATTCCTGCATTCAGCATTTCCTATAAACCTGATTACCGGCAGGCCATTGCCAACAGCTGGCCGCAGAGTATTGATGACAGTGTGGCCAGGAAAGACTGGGGATGGAGAGAAGAATATGACCTGGCGGCGATGACGGAGGATATGCTGGAGAATTTAAAGAAAGCCGGTAGTCGTTAGTCAGAAGTTGTCTCAGTCCACAAGACCATTTTTTACCGCAAACATTACAAGGCCGGCGGAGTTACGGACGCCTACCTTTTCAATCAGCCGCTGGCGGATACCTTCTACCGAACGGGGGCTCAGGAAAATTTCTTTGGCAATTTCTCCTGCTGTTTTTTCCTCGCAGATCAATTTTAGTACCTCCTGTTCTCTCTCAGTCAGTTCCACATTCTGGTTAAAAGAGGGTTTCAGGTTGTTTTTCAGCACCAGTTTTTTCAGCAGGGCCTTGTTCACCAGGTCGTTGAAATAATAGCCGTTTTCATGTACGGCATAAATGGAGCGGCGTATCTCATCGGGTTCTGTATTCTTCAGCAGGTAGCCGTTGGCGCCATTTTCCATCAGGTGAATAATGAACTTATCGTCTTCATACATACTTACCACCAGCACCTTCACCGTCGGGTATCTTTTTCTCACTTCTTTAGTGGCTTCCATGCCGTCCATGATGGGCATTTTCAGGTCCATCAGGATAACATCGGGGGTCTCAGTTTCCAGCGCCTTTAGCAGGTCTTCGCCGTTATCGGCTTCCAGCACCACCTGTAATGATTCGTCTGAGGAGAGGCCCACCTTCAGCCCTTCCCGGAAAATCTTATAATCATCTGCTATGGCTATTTTTATCCTGCTCATATTACTGCATTCGTTTTTACCGGCACATGTATATTGATGCGGTACCCCTCATCACCGCTGGTGAAGTGGATGGTTCCTTTCAGCAATATAATCCGGTTCTGGATATTTTTCAAGCCCAGCCCTTCTTTTTGATACCGCAGTTCCTCAAACTGCTCCTGGGTGAGGCCGTTCCCGTTGTGAAAAACCACTAAGTTCAGTTCATTGCCGCTCAGTACCGAACTTATCAGGAACTCACTGGCATTGGCATATTTCAGGATATTATTGATCAGTTCCTGCACTATCCGGTACATGCTGATATCGTCATCGGCATTCAGGGTTTTATAATTATCATCCAGCGCCGTGCTGGCATGGATAACGGTACCCTGTGTGATCTTTTTGATGAAATGCCGGATGGCCTCGTTCAGGCCAAATTCTTTCAGGATATTGGAGTGCAGGTTATGCGATATGCCTCTCACTTTTTGTATCACATCATTCAGCAGTTCCCTCCCTTTTTCATGCAGTTGCTGGTCTTTGTCATCCAGCAGTTCTGATTTGATGCCCAGCAGGTGCAATTTGGCGGATGACAGGATGGCGCCCACTTCATCATGCAGGGTTTCGGCAATGCGGTGGCGTTCCATTTCCTCGCTGCGGACGGCCGCCTCTATCAGCTGGTTTTGCTGGTGCTCCCGGAGTTTTTCCATGGCAACCCGGTGCTGGTTCTTTTTACGCTGGTTAAAGATGACAGCCAGCAGGATACTAATCACCATCAGCAGCATTACGGCAATGCCCACAATGACCAGGTAGGTGATGTTATTTGACATTCTTTAGCTTGAAATTTACTGCAATGCAAATACAAAGAAAAATATACATAATATTATGGACATCCCAGATATCAACTGCAAAATTCAGGTCTTCCGCTGTTAGATAGATATAAAAAAGGTAAATGAAAAAACTTGCTGCAACATAGAATGTGAGACCCGTAACAACCCAAAAACCGGGCTGTTTGCTTAAGGCTGTTACCCGGTCTTCCAGGTTCAGAAAAATAAAGTACTGGAGACAATAAAACAACAAGATGGCCGCTTCGGTTGCAAGCAGCCTGTTGCTGAACGTAGTACGGTCAAGAAAATTTTCAAAAAAAATAAAGTTTATTGCCGCAAGGACCAGGAACAGCGCCGGGATTATGAGTTTGACCCTGTGAAGAAACCGCTGTTTCAGTAAGATAAAAAACCAACTGAACAGCAGCAAACGGACAATCGAATGAATATTATAAATGAAATTATTGCTCCACAAAAAATCACCTTCCTGAAACCCCCATCTTTCTTTGTACTTCCATATCAGGGTGGCAGCCACATTAAGGATCAGTGCTGCTGCGACATAGATCCTGACAGGTTTCAGGTATGCAGGAATCGTTTTCCGTGAGAGCACAAAAGGCAAGGCAATTAGGGGTGCTATCACCTCCGCCCAGTCTATAATAAACCTGTACATAGGGTTATGATTCGGGTGGCGCCGGAGGCGATGGTTTTGTTGGAACAGACAATACGGTGCCTCCTAAATCAAGGGTAACATTGTACTCAAGATGCGGATTTTTGGAAACACCCGCTTCAAAAATCAGGGTTATTTTATCTGACGTTACTCCCTTTTTACAGTTCTTCTGTATTATTTTCATTAAGGCGCTCCATCTCCCTTTCCGGGGATTCTCCTTTTTGTTTTTCTTTAAAAGCGTCAGAGACAATAACACTTCGTTGTTGGCAAATGCCACTGGCCCGGTTAAGGGTACAACAGCTGGCTGACCTCCGGTATCAGCACCGGTGACTTTATTACCTACCACCCAGGTATTCCCATCTTTCCAGGAAGGATAGGCGACAATGCCAAAGCTGGCATTCCCGTCTGCCAGCGATCTTAGTTCTGCCTGGAAGAAGACTTTCTTTTTTCGGATACCGGTTGCGGGGAACTGATCGGTAATATCCCTGTACCGGAACTTTTGAGGCGGGAGAATGAGCTGATTTGCCATTTGTATTTTTTTAAAATCCCCGGGCCGCACTATAAACCGGCCCGGGGATAGTTATTAATTAGGTATAAAGGCCGGGGGTGCGGGGGGAGATGGTTTGGAAGACCTTCCTGCAGGAACAGAAGGTGGTACAGGAGTACCAAGGCTGTTCACAGCAGTTACATTGAATGCCAGGTTGCTGTTAATTCTTGTGGGTTCAAGAATCAGATGGTCGGTCTGTCCCCAATCATACTGATCGAATATTATTTCATTATTACTGACAATTATTGCTTGTGTGTTAAAAACAGCTGCTGCATCAGCAGTTATAGCGGCTTGACCGGGTAAACTGATTTGAACCCCTCCGCCAGTTTGCGCCTGATAAAACAGAAGCCCCATCGAGCTGGGGTCCTGGATATTATCCAGTGTTACATTTAATACAAGCTTTTGATAGCTTACCCTGTCAAGTTGGCTCGCATCAATCCTGTATTTAAAGAATTGCGGAATGGCCATTTGCACCGGATCGTTGCTTTTAGCTGTGCTATCCTTCCCGGTTTTTTCGCCGTCTCCACCGTTATTGCATGAAAGCAATAATGAAAAAGTGAAGAGAATCGTCAGTAAGCGGACCAGTTTCAAATTAAGAAGTGCAAATAGCACAGAGGATGATTTTCTTTCCATAAAGCTTGTTTTTTGTTGGTTAAAGAATGGCGTTGTACCGTTCTCAGCAGGCAGGAATAAAAACCTGAACTAAAGTAAATGGCCCTTACCAACTTTCAAAGGGCTGATCAGCAGATTGCGTAGTTAGTACCTATAATGCGTAGTTCTACGCAGCCGGTAAATAATAGTTGTTTGGATGGCCTGGAACGTACGGTTTATACTGCTCAGGCCTTTTGTTTATCCCGTGTGGCGGCTTCTTTCCTGCTTTTATAAAGGGCAAGCGCCATCAGGATGCAAAGCGCCAGGTACATCATGGTGTAGAGCCGCATGGTGGCTTCGGCGAATGCAGTGTTGGCAAAGGCGGAATTTTTATCATGCAGCGGGTAAAAGAATAAAAAGATAAAAAATGTAATGGCTTCATAAATACAGACTCCTGTGCACACAAGGAAAGAAGAATGTTTGAGCCAGTTCACCTGGCTTTCATCCTGTATGGAACGGAAGAAATAAAACAGGCACATCGTCAGCAGCACAATACTTTCGGCAGCAAACAAACGGGTGCTGAGATAAAAAGGCGTTTCGATAAAAATAAAATTGATAAAAACAAAGACAAAGTAAGTCAGCAACAAACCCTTTAAAATAACAGGAAACCTGTAGGGCCTGATAATGACAATATACCAGCCGAGCAGCAGCACCCGGATGAATGAGTGCACATTATAAAGGATATTATTATTGACCCGGTTGTCTATATACATCCAGGAAGGCATCAGGTAATAATATTCCAGTGCAAAAGTGGCGGTGAAATTGAGTATGAACCCGGCAATAACATACCATACGATCAGCCTGATATGATGTCCTTTAGGCCGGTGGATGATAATGACGGTCAGAGGTATGAGCAGGGCCCATACCTCTGTCCAGTCAAGAATAGTCTGCATCCATTTCATCTGGATTAGTTGCCGGTCGTATCCGGTGGACCCGGTTTTTTTAAAGGAGCGTCTATAATAACAGTGTCACAATTCGGGGGTTTGCAATACTGGCAGGGCGGGCAGGGAAGGCCGAACCTGTTTGGGCCCGGACCGCCCTTGGAAATGACATTCATTTCGTACTGCAGGTATTCCCCCGTTATTACCGGATCTACCGGAACAAATTTCCGGGGTGTGAGGAGGATTTTTTCAAAATCCTTCAGCTGGCCCTGTCCATCCAGGATGTCCAGCTCTGACATATTGATGATATTTTCTCCAATACTCAGCGGGGGCAGCATCACATTGCAGCTTGTTCCGGTGGTAAGGAGTATTGAGTTTCCTATCCTGTTATTGTTGATATCAAATGCCAGGGCATGCACCGTAAAGTCGCCACCGGTCAGCCAGTTGTAACTGGTATAGAAACCAATATAACTTATACTACCGGCCTGGCCGGTACTAATCCATTCCGACTCGATTTGCGCTTTTGACAGTTCAACGCAGGTTGCGTTAATTCCGGTTAGTTTAACTTTTGGAAGTACCAGGGCTGGTTTTTTTTCGTCTTTACAGGATGTAACACCCAGTAAAGTGCAAACTGCGATAACAAGAGGCAGCAGCCAGATGCTTTTCTTAAACGGGAAATCAGGAGGTTTCATAATAGTTGGTTTTAGCGGTTAAAAAAAGGCGGCAGGGAGTTATCAGCAGGCGGGATTAAGCGTAACTAAATTAAAATTACAATATGAGATTTCAAAACATCCCGCAGCAGATTGCGTAGAAACTCTCCAAGATGCGTAGTAGTACGCAACTTGTATTCCTTAAAAAAGTTAAGGGGTGTTTTAACGGGCAGCCGGGCTGCGCAGATATACTGTGCGGGGAGTATTTATTCTGTCTGCTATCTATCAGGTAGTACTGCGCAGTTGTGAAATGGTTTTATAAGTCAATCTGCGTCATTTGTTTTTTCCGCATTTCCCACCTTGTTTCAGGGCCATTGCCGGGGCAAGATTTGTGTTATAAAACTTTATTTTATGACACACAGAAATTCTTTCAGCCTTGCTCTTACAGCAGCATATATCTTCTTCAGCCTGGCTGCCGGAGCAAATGACCATAGGAACAACAGCAATGAAAATAACCCCGCCGGCAAGGGTGCACAAACAGAAAAACAGGCGGATCACCCTTCATCCGGCAAACATGTACCTGTGTCTGAAGAAGGGCACGCCAAAGTGCCGCACGGGAAAGGACACACTCCTCATTCAGAAGAGCTGCCCCATATCCACAAGTTTCATAAAGAGAGGGTGAAGAAAATCAAGAAGCACCACGGAAAATGCTGGTTCCTGAGCCAGGCCCTGCTGCTTATCTGCCATGCCGCTGTGCTGTACATCAGCTACCTGCATGTGGTGCATTAGAATCGCCAGATGGAAAAGCGGGCAAACGCTTGCAAGGGTTCGGGCTGCACCAGCACATTGCTTACCTGCGCCTGCGGAGGGCCTACCCGGCACCAGGCTACCAGTTCATCCAGTTGCTCTTTGACACCTGTGGCCAGGATGTAAACGGTTTTATCCGGCTGGTTTTTTATAAAACCAGTCACCCCCAGTTGTGTTGCTTTCTCCCGAGTGCTTTGCCGGAAGAAAACACCCTGCACTTTGCCGCTGACAATGATGGAAATGGTCTGAAGCATGGCATCAGAATTGAACCAGGCCAACGATTTGTTCCAGGTAATGCTGGTCGGTGCTGTCAAACTGGTTATAGTCGCTGCTGTCCGCATCCAGCACCGCCACTACTTCACCGTTGCGGATAACAGGCACTACTATTTCAGATCTGGAGAGGTTGCTGCAGGCGATATGGCCGGGAAATTTTTCTACATCAGGAATGATCAGTGTCTTTGCTTCCGCCCAACTGGTACCGCAAACACCCCTGCCTTTTCTTATTCTTGTGCAGGCTACCGGCCCCTGGAAAGGAGCTAAGACTAACTCGCCGTCTTTTACAATATAAAATCCGACCCATAGCCAGCCAAACTGCTCCTTCAATGCTGCCACTGTGTTGGCCAGGTTGGCAATAAGATCAGGTTCGCCGTCCAGCAAGGCTTTTAATTGCGGGAACAGTGACTCGTATTGTCCGGCTTTGGTACCGGTGATGATCTGCAAATCTTCTGCCATGCGGCAAAGTTAGTGATTGAGCCGGGCTTGCCCGCTGTAGTCCCGAAGGCTTTCGGTACGAAGATGGGAGTCAGGCTTGCCCGCTGTAACCCTCGTCCAACGAAGCTTTAGCATAGTTGGATGGCGAAGGTGGGAGGCCTGATCTATAACTTTTGCAATAAGTAAATATGAAGGTTTGCATTCTCCGGGTCGCTGTGGCCGGACTGCAGCACAAACTGATGTTTCAGCAGGAGTTTGGTGGAAGCTTCATTGTCTTTATGGGTATAGGCTTCAAGATTTGAGAAACCGCCGGTCTGAAAAGCATAGTCAATCACAGCTTTAATAGCCTCGTTCATGTATCCTTTGCCCTGCTGGTCCGGGTGCAACTCATAACCCAGTTCAACTGTTTTACGGTCGGCAGAAATATTCCAAAGACAGATGGTGCCGATCAATCCCGGTTCATCTTTTACGGTAATGCCCCAGTAAAAACTATTGCCTTCGTTAACAGCGTCATTTATCTTTTTGATAAAGGAGGCTGCTTCTTCTATTGCATGTTGTTTGGGCCGTTGCAGGAACCGGTTCACCCGGTCATTGGAACGGAGAGAAAAAATAGCTGCATCATCCGTTTCTGCTAATTGCCGCAGCAGGAGGCGTGGAGTGGTGAGGATGGGGAAGTGCATAGAAGGAAAATGTGGTTCAACAACGGCCCAGGGCCTTGGTGCAGTGACGGTCGTCTGTGTTTATGTTGCTGAGCCAATAAACAAAAGTTGATTAGAATTTCTATCGATCAAGACATATTCTGAAGCCGTCATTAAGCCCCCCTTTTAGAGGTTGTTTTTTTCGTCGTCTACAAAATCGAACAGAGATAAAGTGTCATTGATGAATTTAATAATCAAATTTAAGGAATCCTCGTAAACTGAATATACTCCTGCTTAAATCCGTCACGGTTAATCTATAATTATGTAACTCTCAAATGTTATTCTTTCGCTCAGGCATTTCTTAAGAGTTCAGCTATTTTTGGTTTATAATTTCTTTTTTTTGCCAAACTTAGAGGGGTTTCTCCTTTATTATTCTTTGCGTGCACGTCTGCTCCTTTTTCGATTAAAAGCTGGACTGTTTCGAGTTCGACATCATAGCCTTCTAATGTATAATGCAAAACCGTACTTCCACCATTATCTTATGCACTTACATCTGCACCTTTTTCAACTAAAAGCCGGGCTATTTCAAGATAACTTTTGGATGACGCCAAATGCAAAGCAGTCATTCCGGTATCAGTTTTCGCATTTACATCCGCTCCCATTTCTATTAGAAGTTTGACCATTGGGAAACAACCAATATTTGATTCTGAGTGCAAACGAGTATATCCATATTTTTTTTGATCATTGGCCTTTGTTTTTTCTAATAAGAGTTTTGTTATTTCCCTATGCCCGTTAGATAATATGTTTTGAAATAGGTCCCAGCCTGAACTTTTCACATAATTTATATTTATATATAGAGCGTTTATATCAGCCCCTTTCTCTAATAAAAATCGAACTATTTCGATATGACCGTTTAATGATGCCAAGCACAATGGGGTACACCCATTATTAATTTTTGAATTTATGTCTGCTCCCTTCTTGATTAAGACTTGAACCGTATCAATATACCCCTTTAAGGATGCCCAAGACAAAGCTGAATAGCCGTTATCATCTTTTGCATTTGGATCAGCTCCTTTTTAAATTAAAAGCCTTGTTATTTCAAGATACTCATTTCTCAATGCCAAATGTAATGCAGTGACTCCATCTTCGTCTTTTGCATTTATTTCTGCTCCTTTTTCAATTAAAAGTAGCGCTATCTGAGGGTCTAACTTTTTTATTTCCAGTGCCAAATGCAAGGCCGGCTTTTCAGTTCCTCCAGTACTATATTTCTTCTTTCTTGCATTGACATTTGCTCCCTTTTCAATTAAAAGAACGGCTATTTCCGGATTTAGAACGATATTCTCTAATGCAATAAGTAATGCAGTATTTCCATTTTTTGTTTTAGCATTTACAACTGCACCTTTTTCTATTAAGAGCCTAGAGAGCTCAGCATATTTATTTTGTAAAGCCAAAAACAAAACAGTTTCTCCATTATTGGTTCTTACATTCAAATCCACTTCTTTACTTAATAAAGTCTCAATGGTTCGGAAATTTCCCGAGCGGATACTTTTTAATAGTAGCTCCCCTCTTTTTTTCGGATTAGAGAATATATTACCAAAGAAACTCATCTTAACTTTTTTCCTGTGAACGAAAATTAAGCCTACGTTATGAGATTACGTTACATTGACTTATTATTTCGCTCCTGCATTTTTCAAGAGTTCAAATATTTTGGAATATTTTGAATAACGATGATATACTGGCGAAGCAGAAATATCACCATAGCCCCCTGCTATATAAGACAAAATAGTGAATCCATTTTTATTTCGCACATTCAGGTCTGCTCCTTTTTCAATCAGCGCCTGGACTATACCTGTATTGCACTCACTTGATGCCAAAAACAACGCTGTCTCTCCATTATTATCTTGTTCATTTAAATCCGCTCCTTTTTCAATTAAAACTCGTACTACTTTCAGAAAACCCTTCATTGATGCCCAATGCAAGGCAGTCCATCCAACATAATCACTTTTTTTGTTTATATCCGTTCCGTTTTCTATCAATAGCCTGGTTGTCTCTGGGTGATTATTATACGATGCAGCAAACAAAGCAGTTTTCCCAAAATTATTTTTTGAATTTATATCTACTCCTTTTTTTAATAAGTCCAGGACTATTTCAGTATACCCATTTTCTGATGCCAAAAGTAAAGCCGAATTTCCATGTTTATCTTGTACATTCACATCGGCTCCTTTTTCAATCAAGAGTTGGGCCATTGTGGTTTGACCATTTCTTACTGCCAAAAGCAAAGCCATTTCTCCGTCAATTTTATTTGCATTTAACTTTGTTCCATTTTTTAAGAGTTGAGCTAATTCGGAATAACCTTTTTTTATTGCCATATCAAATGCAGCACTTGTATTTATTGCATTTACATCTGCTCCAACCTCAATTAAGAGTTGTGCTAATTCGAAATAATCCTTGTCTAGTACCAATTGCAAAACTGGTATTCCGGTTTCGGTTTTTGTATTTGGATTTGCCCCTTTTTCAATTAGGAGCTGTGCTATTTTGGGCTGATCTTTTCTTAATGCTAAAAGCAAGGCTGTTTTTCCACCTTTGATAATTGGATCAGGGTCTGCTCCTCTTACTAATAAAAGTTCAGCTATTTCGGGATAATCACCGTCTAATGCCGAAAGTAAAGCAGTCCACCCGGTAACCGTTTCTATATTTACGTCTGCTCCTTTTTGTATTAAGAGCTTAGCTATTTCAGTATTGCCCCATGATATCGCTTTTTCCAATGCAGTTCTTTTATCAAAATCTTGTGCATTTAGATTTGCCCCTTTTTCTATTAAAAGTTCTGCTATTTCATTATTAGCATTAGACTTCATTAATGCGTAATGCAAAGCCGTCCATCCATGAGAACCCCTTGCATTTATATCTGCTCCCTTTTCTATTATAAGCCGAAGCATTTTAAGATTACCATTTATTGCTGCAAAATTTAGCGCATTTCTATCTTTTCTATTTATTGTATTTGGGTCTGCTCCTTTTTCTATTAGGAGTTGTATTAGTTCGGAATTGCCCTTACTGAGTGCCAAGTGTAAAGCCGTTTCTTCATCTTTGTTTTTTGAATTCAGATCTGCCCCTTTTTCAAGTAAGAGCCGTGTAGTTTCAAAATGCTCATGTTCTATTGCCCAATGCAAGGGCTGTGTTCCATTCACATCTCTGTAAAATAGATTTGCTCCTTTTTCAATCAGAAATTCACATAATTTAAGATAACCATGCCCTGCTGCCAGATGAAGTGCGGTTCCACCATAATTAGCCCTTGCATTTGGGTCTGCACCTTTTTCAAGTATGTATTGAGCTAATTCTGGATAATTATGGTCAATGGAAAGTTGTAAGGCAGATTCTCCATCCTTGGCTTGTGCATTAATATCTATTCCTTTTTCGATTAAGAGATGGGCTAATTCGGAATTACCTTTTTCAATTGACCAGAGCAAAGGATTCCAGCCATTTTTATCTGTTAAATTCAGATCTGCCCCTTTGTCTATTAACAGCCGGGCTATGGTGGGGTTGCCTGTTTTTGAAGCAAAAAGCAAAGCAGTTTGTTCGCTATTGTTTTTTGCGTCTAGATCCACTCCTTTCTGTATTAAAAGTTTCGCTATTTCTGTCTGTCCCCTTTCTAAAACAAAATGTAAAACCGTTTTTCCTTCCTTATTCCTTATCTGTATATCAACCCCTTTTTCTATCAAAAGTTGCTGTATCTTACTGAAATAAGGTTTGCCAAATGCCAAATGTAAAGCAGTTTCTCCCTCCTTATTTTTTGTATTAATATCTACCCCTTTTTCTATTAATAGGGAGGCTATTTCGGGATAATCTTTCTTTAATGCCAAAATCAAAAGTGTTTCATTCTCCTCATTTTTTGTATTAATATCCGCTCCCTTTTCTAGTAAAAGGCGGATTATTTCGGGGTATTTTTTTTCGACAGCCCAAAACAAAGCAGTCTTTCCTGCTTTGTCTTTTGCATTAATATCCACTCCTTTTTCTATTAAGAGTTGGATAATTTTGGTAAGGCCATTTATTGAAGCCCAGTACAAAGCAGTTTCTCCGTATTCATTCCTTGCATTGCAGTCCACTCCCTTTTCTATTAAGCGTTGAGCTTTTTGTATATCTCTAACGCAGATAGCCTTAATCAATTCTATCCCTTTTTGTTTAGGGTTTGAGAATATATTACCAATGAAACTCATCTTAACATTTTTCTGTCTATCGGCCTAAATTGTTGGATTAAAAACAGAGCAGTAATACATTGTCCAGCGTGACCAAACTTGGAAACTAAGCTAACACTTTTTCCTTACACAAAGAACCCCTTGTCATCGGACTGAAATTGAGTCCCCGTGTTGAAAATTGGCCGCGGAGGCCAATCTTCTTTTCCACCTTTGTTTTAAAATTTATTGTGTTTCCGAAACCCAATTTCATATTTTTGAAATTTATTGTCCAGTCTGATTTGAAGTCAAAAGTAAAATTGTTAGCGGGCATAAATTTCTCCACCGTGAAAAAATTGTCGGCGGACAGCATTTTTATTTTCAGTCCTGAATTTATTTTTCTTTTCTTCATTGTCAGAGGACTGTAAACTGTCCAGCATGTTGAAAACCCTCTGCGGAGAGAAAGCCGAAATGCCTTTTTGTTTTTTGTCGACCGAAATGTGCCGGCTTACACGTATGTGTCCACGGAGCCAACCCAATTGTAGACAACGAGTGTATTACCGCTTAAATACACTCCTAATTTTTGCAAACATTTCTTAACTCCCTTTTTTTAAGCTACTGCAAGAAAACCCTCAGTTATTCGGCAGTATCGCAAATGCAATCATATTAAGTCCAAATCGTTCAGTGGGCTCTTGATTTTCAAAATATCTTTAAACCCACCCTGATAGTCAACTTAAATCCATGCCGGTTATTGCAATTGCCGTTTATACAACTGTACCGTATTCTCAAACCCCAAATAGATCGCATCGCAAATCAGCGCATGGCCGATGCTTACTTCATCCAGCCAGGGTATGTTTTGCTTAAAGTATTTTAAATTCTGCAGGTCAAGGTCATGGCCGGCATTCAGCCCAAGGCCCAACTCAACTGCTTTTGAGGCAGCAGCTATGTAGGGAGCGACTCCGGACTCCGGACTCCCGGCTAAAAACTGCTTTGCGTAAGATTCTGTATAAAGCTCGATCCTGTCAGTTCCTGTTTCCGCAGCTCCTTCCACCATCTTTACATAAGGGTCAACAAAAATAGAAACACGGATACCTGCTTTTTTAAAGACCGTAATGATGTCCCGTAAATAATCTTTATGCTTCACAGTATCCCAGCCATGATCACTGGTGAGTTGCCCCAGCGCATCGGGCACCAGCGTTACCTGTGTGGGTTTGGTTTCCAAAACAAGGTCAACAAATTTTTGCTCCCGGCAGTTGCCTTCAATATTGTATTCGGTAGTGATGAGTTTTTTTATCTGCCGCACATCTTCATAGCGGATATGCCGTTCATCGGGGCGGGGGTGCACCGTTACCCCGTCGGCCCCAAAGCGCTGCACATCCGCGGCAGCTTTCAGTATATCAGGGTTATTGCCGCCCCTCGCATTGCGCAGGGTGGCAAATTTGTTCAGGTTCACCGAGAGTTTTGTCATGCTTCAAAGTTAGCAGATGCAAAACAAAAACCCCGTCTGCTCCCGGCAGAACGGGGTAGTGCAACCTTGAGGTGTGATCTGTCAATCCCTAACGATTTTGCTGCGGCCCAGCATATTGCCGGCGGCATCATAAGCAACTATATGGTAAACGCCTTTGACAAGCGAACCGGGGCCCGGCACCATAATACTATTTTCTCCGGCAAATAATTTTTTTGTTTCCGTTCTCACTCTTCTTCCCGCTGCATCCAGCAGGGCAACAGATACCTGCTGCTGTACAGGAGAATACAGGCTGATGTTTACCTGCTCTCTGAAAGGATTGGGATAAGCCTGCAAACCGGTTGAAGGGGCTTTTGCCGTAATGCGTACGATTCCTGAATATTTATAATGGTTGTCAATATCTGTTTGCTTCAGCCGGTAAAGCAGGAGAGAGCCCTGCGGGTTAACATCCAGAAAACTGTAATCAATATCTGTATTGCTGTTGCCTGCGGCGGTCACGGCGCCGATTTTTTCCCAGCTGCTTGTGCCATTGCTTCTTTCTATTTCAAAAAAAGCGGAATTGAATTCCTGCCGGGTGGTCCAGTTCAGCACTACATCCTGCCCCTGCCGGCGCCCGCTGAAAACAACCAGGCTAACGGGCAATGTGCTCTGCAAAAAGGAAACATCACCGATGGCAATGGATTGTGATGCGGGGTTGGAATTGGTACCGGGCGCATTATCGTAGCGGATGCTGATACTGTTGATGACGGATGAACCAAAATCTACTGTAATAGTTCCCCGCTGGTCAGTGGCATCAGATGCGGTGTTGCCTGCCTGCCCGCTGGTTGTATTTACTTGTGCAGTGTTGCCGGATAATACAAGGAAATTAGGATCGGTTACCGGATCAAACTTCGTAAGAACCGGGTTAAAACTGGTAGATCCGTTACTGCCTGTAACCGTTACCCGGTCAAAATAAGTGGTGCTGCTGGCATCATTCTTATCAATGTCAACTATCCTGAAACTGACATTGGTTGTCATGGCTGAAAAGCTGAGCACTATGTCGGTATAGCTGGAGGTATTGGTATAGTTGGGTGTTATCTGTATCCTGTTGGTGGCCCCGGGAATAGTAAAGACGGCGCCGCTTACAGAAGGGCTTTGCGCACCGGAGGAGCCCATTACCGGCATAAAGACACCGCTTCCCGTCATGCTGATTGTGGCGGTACAATTAATACTGTTGCCCCCGATATTACTGGCGGTATGGGTCAGGTCGCCGTTGCCCCAGGCCGGGGAAAAAGAGGAGGCCCAGTTGAGAGTGATCTGGGCAAACAGGTTTGTTTGTAATAATAGCAGGGCTATGCCTGCCATAAGTATAGTTTTTCTCATGACATGGATATTGGATGATACGCTTAGTAAACGATACAGGGAAACCCTTAGTATCGTGGAACCCATGAATTTGATGGTAAACTCTTAATTCAATTTTCAACTTGCTGAAAGGCAATGGTTAGAGTTCAGACCAGGTATGGTCGGCCAACAGCCTTACCGCGGCCACAAAACGTTTAAACGG
>JBQTHS010000010.1:0-25624 GCA_052389635.1 Bacteroidota bacterium
TGGGCTTAGTTGTACATCATTTTTCCTCAACTGTCCATGCTAAAACGAAAGGTGTGTCTGCGCCAAAATTTGCTCAGGCTTGCCGTTTGCTTGTTACATCACCTGACGTAGCAGGGTTAGCCTCTAGTGGCCTAACACTATATTATGATTGGCATACAAGAAAGCACAATCCACATTTAGGGGCAGCAAAAAAGGCATCAAGTATGCACCACGTGGAATTATTATCTAGCCTTATTTGATTTTTTTATTACCTCCCAAGTCGTAAAGCAATGATGTCCGACAAAGAATTTGAGGAAATGAAGGAATGGGGACGCAAGAAACAAAAAGAAATAAATGAAGCATTGAAAAAGTGGGCAGAAGAGTATAAGAAAATGACTAAAGAACAGTTACACGAAAGGCTTATCATGCAAAAAACAGACACATTAAGATGGATATGTTCGGAAATTGCACTGCCCGCAGAACATTATGAACTTTGCCAAATGGCAAAAGAAATTTTAACCGAAAGAGGTGAATCACTCTAATATTTTACCGTGGTCTAACAGGTATATAGTTACCTCTTGATACAAAAGGTGGAGCCAAAAAATCAAGCCGGATCGAAGCATACAGTCAATCAGGCTGTAGTTTCTTTCTGCGATCCGGCATTGGAACATCATACTATTCGATGTGCTCAAGGACAACACTGTTGCTGCGTGCTATCCGCCACTCAAGAAGGCACTGGCTTTTTCGCTTGTCTTTAATAAAGTAGAAAGGGTATTATGTCAGGCGAAAAAGAGGTGCTGGCGCATTCCTCCAAAACAACTTAAAAGGGGATCTAAAAGAGATACCCAGCGCCTTGTTCCGTCCTTTTAAAGAATACTTACTGGTTTAAAAAATGCAGGGCGGAACACAGCGCTTCCCGTTGCTTCGCATAACACGCAGCGGAGTTTCGTATTGAAGCCTGCCCAAAACAGGGTTTTCGCCTGCCGGTTCGCCAGGGGAAAACTTCAATAAACAGAGTACTCCGTATCGAACCGGCTTGACTTTTTTGGTTCTTTTTGTGTCAAGATAAAAAGAACAGAAAGAAAAAATTACGAAGGAATACGCCTGATATCCGCCCCCAGCTTGCGCAGCCTGCCATCAATATCCTGGTAGCCCCGGTCAATCTGTTCTATATTCTGGATAATGCTTTTGCCTTCGGCGCTGAGTGCTGCGATCAATAATGCTACGCCTGCACGGATATCTGGGCTGCTCATCACAATTCCCCGTAAGGCCTGTTCCCTGTCCATTCCTATTACCACAGCACGGTGTGGGTCACAGAGAACGATCCGGGCGCCCATATCAATCAGCTTGTCCACAAAGAACAACCGGCTTTCAAACATTTTCTGGTGAACGAGTAAGGAACCTTTGGCCTGAACAGCAGTCACCAAAACAATACTTAATAAATCAGGTGTAAAACCTGGCCACGGGTGATCGTAGATCGTCATTACCGAGCCATCTAAAAATGTTTGTATCTCATAGCTTTCCTGTGCCGGTATATGGATGTCATCCCCGTTAAAATTCATTTGTATGCCTAACTGCCTGAACTTTTCCGGGATGATGCCGAGGTGCTCAATGCCGGCGCCTTTGATGGTAATATCACTTTGCGTCATGGCAGCAAGGCCGATGAAGGAACCCACTTCGATCATATCGGGCAGTATACGGTGTGCGGCGCCGCCGAGATAATCCACTCCTTCGATCTTCAGCATATTGCTGCCGATGCCGCCAATCTTTGCGCCCATGCTGTTGAGCATTTTGCAGAGTTGCTGAATATAGGGCTCGCAGGCCGCATTATAAATAGTGGTGATGCCTTTCGCCATAACAGCAGCCATTACAATATTGGCGGTGCCGGTTACAGAGGGCTCATCTAACAATAAGGAAGCGCCTTTTAATTGAGGAGCATCTAAGTGAAAGAAACCGTCTTCATCATGGTAAGTAAAAGAAGCGCCGAGTTTTTCAAAGCCGGTGATATGGGTGTCTAATCTGCGCCGGCCTATTTTATCGCCACCGGGTTTGGGGATGAATGCTTTTTTAAATCGTCCAAGCATGGGTCCGGCCAGCATTACCGAACCTCTTAGTTTCCCGCTTTTCTTTTTATAGGCTTCGCTGTGCAGGTAATCAATGTTTACATCAGCGGCCCGGAAGCTGCAGGTACCGGGGCCGGTCCGTTCCACTTTCACATTCATCTCGCCTAAGAGTTCTATCAGCAGGTTTACATCAATGATGTCCGGAATATTGCTGATAGTAACTTTTTCCGGCGTCAGCAGGACAGCGCTGATGATCTGCAGCGCTTCGTTTTTGGCGCCCTGCGGAATGATGTCGCCACTCAGTTGTTTGCCGCCTTGTACTTCGAAGGAATGCATCCTGGTTAATTGGTTGATTGGTTAATTAGGCTTATAGCCCGAAAAGCATAACTGCTTTACAAAGTAACTACAAAGGGATTCTGCGAAATAATAAAAAATGGTTGACCAGGAGACCCGATCAACCAATTAACTATTTAACTAATTAACCTTAATACCGCTTCTTCTTAAAACCGCCGCCACCGCCGCCCCGGTTATCCCTGCGGTCATTACGGCCGCCACCGCCACCCCGTTGCTGAAACTTGCTGCCACCCCTCTTGCCATAGCCGCCGCGGTTGTCCCTTCCTTCCACCTGCGGGCGGAATGCTTTTACAAAAGGAGTGTTGGTGAAGGTGAGCTGCCCATCCGTGATGCCGGTGAGTTCGCTCTGGATGGCATCATCATGCACCAGTTCCTTGTGCCAGTTGTTATAGGCCAGCTTCATGTAATAGGCAATGGCATTGGCGAAGCCCAATCTCTTATCGGGGTTCTCCTCTTTCAATGCTTTATTGATGATCACCTCCAGGTTTTTGCCGAGATGTGAAAACTTCGGATATCTTTTGGGATAGGGGAGCGGTTTGGGTTTTGCCTTCAGTGTTTCCCTCGTAGGGATGGGGTAAGGCGATTTCACATCGAGGTTGAAATCGGCAATCAGGAAAAGATGGTCCCACAGTTTGTGGCGGAAATCCTCCACATTTTTCAGGTGAGGGTTCAGAAAGCCCATCAGTTCTATAGCAGCCTGGGCATTTCGCTGGCGGCGTTCAGGCTCTTCAATGGTAAGGATATGCTCCACCATTTTCTGCACATGACGGCCATATTCCCTCATCGTCAGGTGGTTTCTTGTCGTGTTGTACTCCATATTTTCTATATCCATTGTGGCAAATGTAGAGAAAGAAGTCGGAAGTAGAAAGTGGGTAGTGGGAAATGGCGAGTAGGGAGTAGTGAGTAGCGAGTAGGGAGTTTGGGGGTGAGAAAAAAGAAAGGGGCCCCGAACCAAGGCCCCTTTTACAAGCCACCATCCTCTTCCACCTAAGAGGTCGTTTAAAGAAAAGTTGATTGACACAGTACAGATGGCTCGTTACTATTCTGAACCCCAACCAGTATAACCGTCTCTGTAACGTAACTGTCTGACCGGCTTCGTTTTCTTCCGGCTGAATACACCGTAATATTATTAACAGGTGATGCGGGTGATTGTTTAACGCCCCGCATCGCTGCATAAAGAACTGATTGAATGGCTGAAATATCAGCAAAATTGATACCAACCCCGCCGGATTGTGAAGGATTTTTCCTGCTGTTGCTCAAAAATGCGGAATTTACTGTCCGTTTTTGTACAGGTGTAGAATAATTGGATAAGGGCGAAGGGTACAGGTAATTCATAAGCCAATGTTTCGGTCATCAACTGACAATAAAAGTAATCAAATCACCGGTTGCCGACAATTGTATTATTGCTCCTTTTTTTTACCTGTATTTAATGAATATACACAGAAAATATTCCTGAACATTCATACAGGTGAATAACCCTAAACGAAACCGGGGAAAACCATTACCCATTTAACAAAATACAGCTTGTTCAGGTTATTTTACGGGGTAAATAACACCGTCAGCCGATACCTTTGCCCGCAGTAATGACCATTGCTGTTAATACGAGGTCTCTGCAAACTGACTATCCCGGAGGATATGGCTGTTTTATTTATGAAACAATCCGCCGCGTTACACAAAACCATCCGGAACAGCAGTTCATTTTTATTTTTGACCGGCCGTTTGATAAACGTCTTGTATTTAGCCCGAATGTGACAGCAATGGTAACAGGCCCGCCTGCCCGTCATCCGCTGCTCTGGAAGCTCTGGTACGATGTAAGAGTACCCGCTGTCCTGAAAAAATACAAGGCAGATGTATTTGTTTCACCCGATGGCATTTGTTCACTGGCCACCAGCGTCCCGCAGTGCCTGGTTGTCCATGATCTTGCTTTTCTTCACCATCCTTCTCTTATCAGGTCCTCTCATTTGCGGTTTTATAAAAGATATACCGGCAGATTTTTGGAAAAGGCCGGTTCGGTAGCCGCTGTTTCTGCATTTTCCAAAACAGATATTCTCCGCCATTATAAAACAGAAGAAACTAAAATCAGTGTGCTGTACAATGCTGCGAAAGAAATTTACCGGCCGCTTTCTTTTGAAGAAAAAGCAGCAGTAAAGGATAAATACACAGAAGGCAGAGAATATTTTCTGTATGCCGGCGCCATCCATCCCCGCAAAAACCCGGTGGACCTGTTGAAAGCCTTTTCTGTTTTCAAAAAACGTCAGCAGTCGGGAATGAAGCTGGTATTGGCAGGCCGGCCGGACCCCCGATACAAATCGTTTACAGAAAGCCTTAAAACGTACAAGTACCGGGAGGATGTGGTGCTGACCGGTTATGCAGAAGAATCTGAACTGGTAAAAATTATCGGAGCAGCTTATGCCCTCGTTTATCCTGCGCTGCATGATGGGTTCGCTGCCCCAGTGCCGGAAGCGATGCAATGCGGGATACCGGTGATCACTTCTCCCGGCTTATCTATGCAGGATATAGCAGGAGATGCTGCATTGTATGCGAATGCGGAGGGCCACATATCCATTGCAGAAAGTATGATGCGGCTGTACAAAGATGAAAGCCTGAGAAACCAACTGATAGAAAAAGGAAATGAGGTGGTAAAAAAGTACAGTTGGGACAGAACTGCTGAGCTGCTCTGGCAGAGTATAATGAAGGCCTCCCTGTCCGGCCTTGCTCCGCTGTAGCTATGCGAAGGCGGGCAGGCAGGCCGCGGGCTGATTTGAGTTATTGCATAGCCCGTAGTCCTGATTCATCAGGACGAAACAGTACCTTTGCCAGCCTTAATATGGGTTATGAATAAATCAAGTATCATAATTGATGTAATGACCGATGAGAACCGGGTGCCGGACAGTATTAACTGGAGCGCCACAGACACTTCGGCCGGCAATGCACAGAAAGCCAAGGCCATGATGGTCTCCTTTTGGGATGGCGCCGAAAAAGCAGCACTGCGCATTGACCTGTGGACCAAAGACATGATGGTGGATGAGATGGCCGATTTTTTTTACCAGACCCTGATGACGATGGCTGATACCTACGGCCGTGCCACCAAATACCATGAACAGGTGGATGAGATGAAAACATTTGCCCGGGGGTTCTATGAAAAATTCAGGGCAAAGCAACTGAAAGAGAATAAGGCTGATTAGAAACCGAAGTCTGAAGTATGAGGTCAGATCTCAGACGTCTGACTTCAGACCTCAGCTAATATTTGAAAATTTCAAACTATCAGGAAACATGAGCCTCGAACAAAAGATAATGACCGATCTGAAAGCTGCTATGCTGGCGAAAAACGAAGCAGCGCTGCGAAGCCTCCGTGCGGTGAAGGCCGCCATCCTGCTTGCAAAAACTTCAGAAGGCGCCGGCGGTGAACTGAAAGAAGAAGATGAAATAAAACTGCTGCAGAAATTAGTGAAGCAGCGAAAAGACTCTCTCGAAATTTTTCAGCAGCAGAACCGGGCGGACCTCACCAAAAAAGAAGAAGAGGAAATTGCGGTGATAGAAAAATTCCTGCCCAAACAGATGTCGCCGGAAGAATTAAAGGAAGAACTTTCAAAAATCATTGTGGCTGTTGGCGCTGCATCTCCGGCCGATATGGGCAAAGTGATGGGGGCGGCAACAAAACAGCTTGCCGGCAAAGCGGATGGGAAAACAATTTCTGCACTGGTAAAAGAGCTCCTGGCGAAATAAGTTTCCCGGGGTTTAAGGATTCTTTATGAGGGATGTATTACAAACCTTAAACTTATAAACGTTAAACCTTAAACCTCCCCATGCTTCTTGACCTCATTTTTGCTGTTTTGCTTGTACTGGCTGTACTGAAAGGCTATCAGCAGGGCCTGGTCATTGGCCTGTTCTCCCTTGTTTCAATAATAATAGGCCTGGCGGCAGCTATGAAACTTTCAACCGTCGTTGCATCCTGGATTG
Organism: Bacteroidota bacterium; assembly: GCA_052389635.1. GTDB lineage: Bacteria > Bacteroidota > Bacteroidia > Chitinophagales > Chitinophagaceae > JJ008. Next base: position 6,357 of record JBQTHS010000010.1, read on the forward strand.
GCAGCGCTGTGAAAGTATCTGACGAATGGCTTCCGCTGATTTCTTTTATCGTTGTTTTTATTTTTGTGGTATTACTCATCCGTCTCGGTGCAAAAGCCATTGAGAAAACTTTTGAAGTGGCCATGCTGGGCTGGGTGAGCAAGCTCGGCGGGGTCATTTTGTATGCTGCTATTTACACCCTTGTGTTCAGCGTCCTGCTCTTTTATGCAGAGCAGATGCAGTTGCTGCAACCGGAAACAATAAATAAATCTGTTACTTACTCATATGTACAGCCCTGGGGCCCGAAAGTGATCAACGGGTTTGGTTCGTTGATCCCCCTTTTCAAAGATATGTTTGGAGAACTGGAAGAATTTTTCGGAAATGTTTCTAATCGTATTTCTTCTGTCTGAGTTTTATGTTTTAGTGCAACCGTTTGTAATGTATATTGTTTAAAAGCAATTTGTCGCTTTCTGTATTCCCCAAAACCATTGCTTTCTTCTGACAAATAGCTGATTTTTTGGGCTAAAACGACTATTTTAGCTTCAGAATTGCCGTAGGGAAGAAACTGAATTGACTGCCATGGAGTACGAAATAAAACAGCACGACAAATTCAAATACATTGAAGAAGGTTCCGGTGAACCGCTGGTGCTGCTGCATGGCCTGTTCGGGGCGTTGAGCAATTTCAGGGACCTCATAGAATATTTCCGCCAGCATAATAAAGTAGTGGTGCCGCTATTGCCCTTGCTGGATATGGACATACTGCACACTTCGGTGGGCGGCCTCGCCAAATATGTACACAAATTTTTGGAAGCAAGGGATTTAAAAGAAGTTCATCTGCTGGGTAATTCACTGGGTGGCCATGTGGCCCTGGTGCATACGCTGAAGCATCCTGAAAGGGTGAAATCATTAATCCTCACCGGCAGTTCCGGTCTTTTTGAAAATGGCATGGGCGACAGCTACCCCAAGAGGGGCGACCGGGAGTATATCCGTAAAAAAACAGAGCTGACCTTTTACGACCCCAAAATGGCTACTGAGGAACTGGTGGATGAGGTCTATAGCATCACCAACAACCGGATGAAAGCCATAAAAATTATTGCATTGGCCAAAAGCGCCATCAGAAATAATCTGGGCGAAGAACTCAATCAAATCAAACATCCGACGTTATTAGTGTGGGGAAACAACGATACCATCACCCCGCCGTTTGTGGCCAAAGAGTTCAATAAAATGATTCCAAACAGTGAGTTGTATTTTGTGGACAAGTGCGGTCATGCGCCGATGATGGAAGTGCCCGCTGAATTCAATGCCATTCTGCATAAATTCCTGAAAAAGCTCAACGAACCTGCAACAGTTGGCTGAGGGTTCTTGTCTTCACCCGGAGTTTTTACAGAACAGTAATTTAAACAAGTAAAGCCGCTATCCATGTTAACCCGTGAACTATTATCTCAATCCCTCCCTTCCCTGCGCCTGCAGGACAAGGTGCACCAGGCATTGCAACTGATGAATGACAACCATGTCACTCATCTGCCTGTTGCTGACAGCGACAAATACATCGGCATTATAAGCGAAGAAGACCTGCTGCAGGCTGACAACGATAACTTTACCCTGGAGCAACTGGAGCAATCTTTCTTTAATGTATCGGTACGGGAGGATGAGCATTTTCTGAAAGCGGTGCAAACAGCTGCAGAAAACGGGCTGAGTGTGGTGCCGGTAATATCAGGAGAGAATGAACTGGCGGGCACAGTAGCTTACAGCGACCTGCTTCGTTATGCATCGGAATTTATGAGCCTGAATGAGCCCGGTGGTTTGATCGTACTGGAAATTGCCAGCAACCAGTATTCGTTCAATGAGCTGAGCAAGCTGGTGGAAACAAACGATGCGCAGATTACCCAGCTCAATACTTCCAACGACGCAGAAACAGGTATGATGCAGGTAACCATCCGCATCAATAAACCAGAGGTTTCAGACATCGTCGCCACTTTTCAGCGCTATGAGTATAATGTAAAATATTCCTTCGGCGAAGAGCAATATGCCAATGAGCTGCGCAACAACTACGATAACCTGATGAACTACCTGAAGATGGGTTAGTGTATTTACTGTTACGGACTTTGACAAATTCCGGTTAATTTAGCCCCTCACCTCAACAGAATGCTGCGAACCGGAAAATACAATTGGCTGGTTTTCTTTTTTTGTTTGTGCTGCCTCCGCCTGCCTGCGCAGATGACAAACAGGGTACCATCTCCCATACCGGAGGCTTCCGGCTACTATACCATCGGCAACATCATCATCGCCGGGAATAAAAAAACCAAAAATGAGATCATTGAACGGGAGCTGACTTTTAAAAGAGAAGAGCAGATGTCTGCTGAAGAGCTGGTAAATAAAATGGAAACCGGGCGGCAGCAACTGATGAACACCACACTTTTTAATCATGTCATGATAGCGGTGAAAGACTATGACGGCAGCCGGGTAAATATACTGGTGGAAGTAAAAGAAAGATGGTACCTGTTTCCTGTTCCATACTTTAAGCCGGTGGACAGAAACCTGAACCAGTGGCTGGTGGAACAGGAAGGCAGCCTGGACCGGGTAAACTATGGCGCCAAACTGTCTTATAATAATGTTACTGGCAGGAATGATAAATTCCGCCTCTGGCTGATCAATGGTTACAGCAAACAAATTTCCTTCAGTTATCAACGCTCCTATATTGACAAAAACCTGAAATGGGGCCTGGCCACCTCATTTGCCATGGGAAAGAACCGTGAGATCAACTACAATACCGTGAATGACAAGCAGGTTTTTCTGAAAGACCCTGACAGATATGTACGCCGGTTAATGAATGGCCATATTGCTGTTTCATTCAGACCGGCCATCCGTGCAAAACACAGTTTCGGCATCGGCTTTTCATCAGAAGAAGTGAACGACACCATCGTAGCGCTGAACCCTTCCTATTTTAAACCGGGCCGCAACCGCATCGGCTATCCCAGCCTGTTTTATAACCTGAGCTATTTTAATGTGGATTATATTCCTTACCCCACCAAAGGATATGCAGCGCAGGTGTCGCTCAGCAAAAACGGCCTGAATCAAACCATCAATCTCTGGCAGCTGCATATAAAGGGCCTGGCCAACTGGCCGCTTGCCCCCAAAACTTTTTTGCACCTGAACGGGTATGCAGGCATCAAACTTCCGTTTAAGCAGCCCTGGTTCAACAAACGGTTTTTCGGGTATGGCGATATCAATATGCAGGGGTATGAATATTTTGTAACAGACGGGGTGGCCGGCGGTTTTCTGAAAACGACGCTGAGCCGTGAACTGCTCAACTTCAAACTAAGGTTGCCGAAAGGAAAAGGCAGGGAAGCAGAACGGATACCTTTCAGGGTGTTTGGAAAAATATATGGCAATACGGGTTATGTACACAACCCGCAGCCAGGCGAAAATGATCTTTCCAACAAAATGCTGTACTCCGGCGGTGTGGGTATTGATATCGTTACGCTGTACGATGTAGCCATCCGGCTAGAGTGGTCTTTCAACCAGTTAGGGCAAAACGGGCTATTTTTACACCGCAAGACCATCTTTTAATTAACATGAAGGCAGCTATCTACAGCCGGGTAATGGAGGATGAACAGCAGAAAGATTTTCAGTTGTTTTTTGATGAATTGACGGTGCAAAAAATTGAACCTGTTATTTTCCAGCCTTTTTTTCAACAGATAAAAGACAAGATCAGCCTTCCCTCAGGTACTCAGATATTTTGTGAGTCCGCAGACCTTTCGGATGAGATTGAATTTATCATCAGCCTTGGGGGCGATGGCACTTTACTGGATACAGTAACATTGGTGCGGGACAAGCATGTCGCCATTATGGGCATCAACTTTGGCCGCCTGGGTTTTTTGGCCAGCATCGGCCGTGAAGAAGTGAAAACGGCGGTGAAAGCGATAGCCAAACGGACCTATGTGGTGGACAAAAGAACGATGATACATGTGGACGCCAATCTCCCGTTGTTTGGAGATATACCCTATGCGCTCAACGAATTTTCCATTCATAAAAGGGATGTGGCTTCCATGATCAAGATTCATACTTACCTGAATGGTGAGTTTCTGAATACCTACTGGGCTGACGGCCTGTTAGTGGCCACACCCACTGGCTCCACCGGTTATTCATTAAGCTGCAACGGCCCGGTGGTTTTTCCCGATTCAGGCAGTTTTGTCATCACCCCGGTAGCGCCGCATAACCTGAATGTACGGCCCATTATAGTGCCCGACACCAATATTATTTCTTTTGAAATAGAAAGCCGGTCTGAGCAAATCATCTGCGCCCTGGACTCCCGTCGGGAAATAGTAAGTAAAGACATACAACTGGCGGTGAAAAAGGAGGCATTTGACATCAGCCTGGTACGGCTGAGTGAGAACAACTTCCTGCAAACCCTGCGTAATAAACTGACCTGGGGGCTGGATAAACGCAACTAAATTAGCCGCTTCGTAAAAGAAAATTGCTACTTTTATCGTTCTAATAAATCCCGAACCGTATTTAAGTTATGACGAAAAAGATTTTTGCCGCTGTTTACCTTACAGGAGTCCTGTCTTTTTCAGCAGGAACAGTTTCGGCACAAAACGCTGTAGTACAGGAAGGTGAATTTGGAATGGGTGCTGGCGCCGGGCACTATTTCGGCGACCTGAACACCCGGGCCAAGCTGAACCGGGCTAAGGTGGCTGCCAGCATTTTCTTCCGTAAAAACCTCGGTAACTACATAGCAGTCAGGGTTGGGGCTTCTTTTGCCCAATTGGGATATTCTGACAAGTACAATACACATAATCCAGTCATGCTCCAGCGCAACCTGAGCTTCAATACCCGTGTGTGGGAACTGGCGCTGCAGGGCGATTTTAATTTCTTCCGTTTTATGCCGGGTGAGCCGGAATTCAGCTTCACACCTTATATCACACTTGGAGCCGGTATCTTCAGCTATGATCCATACGCTTATTTGCAAGGAAGAAAAGTGAACCTGCGTCCGTTGGGTACCGAGGGACAGGGGAGCAACACCTATAGTTCTATGGCCATTTGCATACCTTTTGGCGGCGGTGTGAAATATGCACTGACCGACCGCATTAATATCGGTTTTGAGATACTGCACCGGTTTACCAATACCGATTACTTGGACGATGTAAGTAAAACTTACCCGGATGCTGCTGTGTTTCCGCTGAACCCGGATGGCAGCCCTTCAGATGGATTTCTTTTATACGACCGTTCTTATGAGTACGGCGCTCCTATCGGCATCAAAGGCCGGCAACGGGGCAACAGCAAACAGAAAGACCAGTTTGTAACGGCCATGTTCCATATCTCCTTCAACCTGCAGTCGTACAAATGCCCGACGGCGAATTGATTCCCGGGTGTTGAAAATCACCCTAAAGGGTTAGCTACAGTTAATGTTATTGCTATTATTTAGTAACTTGGTTAAACTACTTTACTTAGGTAACCGTCTATCATCAAACCATTTTTTAACCTGATAAACTTAATTGTATGCGCCTGACAAAATTATTTTTAAGCCTTGCTGTGGTTTCAGTATTTGCAATGGGCACAGCATTTCTGCCTGCCGGTAAAACCACCGGCGACTGGTTTTTTCTCGAAGACAAAAAAGTGGGTTTCGGTGTTGACCATGATGTCATCCATTTTGGAAACTGGAAAGATGATGTGCGCCAGATAAAACTGAAAGTAACCGACGGCCCGCTGCGGATGTACAACATGAAGATACATTTTGACAACGGGGAAGTGCAGGATGTGGCATTACGAAATAAGTTCAATGCCGGAACTGAAAGCCGGGTAATTGACATGAACGGCGGCCTCCGCCACCTCAGCAAAATCGAATTCTGGTACGAAACCCGGGGCTACCTGAGAGGCAGATCGAGGGTAGCGGTGTGGGGAAGAAACTAAATTCCCGGTAGTATATGTGATTCATAACGGTTTACTGAGTGCCCCGCCTCCAAAGGAGTCATTGACCTTCGGACCAGGCGGAGCACTTCTTTTTTGCCGCATACCGCTGAATGCGGTGAATCCCTAATAACTTTGTGTCCTGTTTTAATGGCTCTGTATGTCCGCACTGGTTGAAAAAATAGATAAGCAGCACCTTCCCCGCCACATCGCCATCATCATGGACGGTAACGGCCGATGGGCAAAAGAAAAAGGGGAAGACCGGCTCTTCGGTCACTTTCATGGCGTGGAGAGTGTACGCAATATTGTGGAGGGATGCGCCGAACTGGGAGTGGAATACCTGACGCTTTACGCATTTTCTACGGAAAACTGGGACCGGCCCGAGTACGAAGTGGTAGGGCTGATGGAACTGTTGGTAAGCACTATCCGTAAGGAAGTGGAAAGCCTTGACAAAAACAATATCCGCCTGCATGTGATCGGTGATATGAACATGCTGCCTGATTATGCCCGGAAAGAACTGGACGAAGCCCTTGACATCACAAAAGACAATACCGGCCTGAACCTGATAATGGCCCTCAGCTACAGCGGACGCTGGGAGCTGTTGAATGCGGTGAAAAATATCGCCTATGAAGTGAAACAGGGCCGCCAGAAAGTAGAGGAAATAGATCAGGATACCCTTCAGAAGTTCCTTTGTACCAGCGGCTTCCCCGACCCCGAACTAATGATACGTACCAGCGGCGAGTACCGTATAAGCAATTTTTTACTCTATCAACTGGCTTATGCTGAGCTTTATTTTACCAATGTAAGATGGCCGGATTTCAGAAAAGAGAACCTGTACGAGGCCATTCTGGACTACCAGGGCAGGGAAAGAAGATTTGGAAAAACCAGCGAGCAGTTAGTCAGTTAGTCAAATAAGTCAGGAAGGTCAAATCAGCCTTAAATAAGGCATTCTATTTAACTAATTTGACTTTTATGACCAATTTGACCTTTCCCCTCTTTTTCTTTAACAAAGACTTCAAATATTTCCCGTTATTTTGCCGCCGGAAAAAGCGGCACTTTGTTGCATAAATGAAAGGAAACAAACTGTTTAAGCCTCCCGGGAACTGAGTTCAAGATTCAACCAGTACAATCAATCATGCAAAGAAATTTATTAAAGTTTAGTGTCACCCTGATTTTAACGGCCGCATCCGTAATCACAATACATGCCCAGGATACCCTCAATCCCACTTCCGTTGACCCCAAACTTATTGAATGGAGAAATTCCCGGATTGCAAGGGAATATACTATCGCTGCAGTAACAATTACCGGTATCCGCTACCTGGACACTTCAATCGTTTACTCAATCGCTAATCTTAATCCGGGAGATAAATTCATGCATCCCGGCACAGATATTTTCGGCAAATCCATTGCCAACCTGTGGAGGCAGAAACTTTTTTCCAATATACAGATTTTCGTTACCCGGGTAGATGACGACAAAGTGTGGCTGGAAGTAAATGTGCAGGAGCGGCCCCGGTTGGGTAATTTTAAATTCATTGGCCCCAAAAAATCAGAACAGGAAGACCTGCTCACCAAACTCAGCCTGGCCAAACAAACCATTATCACCGAAAATACCCGCCGGGAGATCATCGAAAAGACCACAAAGTTTTATACTGACAAAGCCTACCGCAATGTGAAAGTGTGGATTGATGAAAAGCCTGACACTGCATTCATCAATTCCAACGAGATGACCATTCATGTGGACAAGGGCAGTAAGGTCAAGATTGACAATGTCCGTTTTTTTGGCAATGAATATGTGGACGACTTCCGCCTGAAAAAACAGATGAAAGGAACGAAAGAAATGGGCAAGGCCAGCCTGAAGCCGGAACATGAACCCAGTCCTTACGGCGAATCGAAACCCTTTTCCTTCAGTCAGTGGCTGAAGGAATATGGCTTTCTTTCACTCAGCAAAACCAAAAAACTGCTGGATCCTTATTTCCGTTTTAAACTCAGCGGCGCCAAATTCGACGAGAAGAAATATGATGAGGATAAGGAAAAATTGCTTGACTATTACAACTCCCTTGGCTACCGGGATGCGCAAATCATTGCTGATACATTGCTGAAAATCCAAAAAACCGGCAACATCAATGTGGACCTGAAAGTGGCGGAAGGAAGAAAATATTATTTTGGCAACATTGCCTGGAAGGGCAATGCCAAATACAGCGACTCGGTACTGAATAATATTCTTGGCATCAGCAAAGGGGATATTTACAATATGTCTGTATTGCAGAAAAGGCTGGGGCAGCAGGCTTCTCAGGAGGGCGGCGATATCAGCGGGCTGTACATGGATGATGGCTATCTTTTCTTCCGGGCAGAGCCGGTGGAGACGGCAGTTTATAATGATACGATTGATTACGAAATAAGGATAACCGAAGGCCCGCAGGCCCGGCTCAAAAATGTAACGATTGCCGGCAATGAAAAAACAAAAGACCATGTAATCAGGAGGGAGCTCAGAACCCTCCCCGGCGAACTTTTCAGCCGGTCTGACCTTATTCGTTCACAAAGAGAATTGGCAGCACTCAATTACTTTAACCAGGAAACCATCAACCCCGGAGTAGTGCCCAATGCAGAAGACGGCACAGTGGATATCAACTGGAAGCTGGAAGAAAAATCATCTGACCAGTTAGAGCTTTCGGCCGGCTGGGGCGGTGGGGTTGGACTTACGGGAACCCTCGGCATTACTTTCAACAATTTCTCCATTAAAAATATTCTGAAAAAATCAGCATGGGACCCGCTGCCAACCGGCGACGGACAGAAGCTGAGCCTCCGCTACCAGTCCAACGGAAGCATCTACCGCACCCTTAGTTTTTCTTTTACAGAACCCTGGCTGGGAGGGAAGAAAAGAAATTCATTTACCATTGGTTTCAATAACAGCAAGTACACCAACAGTTTTAATGAGTTCGGCCAGTTTGAACGTTCAAGGTCTGACAGCAGCTATCTTAAGGTAAACGGATTTTCGGTTGCGCTGGGTAAACAACTGAAATGGCCCGATGACTACTTCAACCTTGTTTACACCATGAGTTTTACCCAGTATAAACTAAAAAAGTACAGGGCTTTTCTGAAGGATGACGGTACTTATCTTTCTGATGGCACTTCCAATAACCTGAGCTTTAAAGTTGCATTACAACGGTCCTCCGTTTATGACCCCATTTTCCCCAGGAGCGGATCCAATTTTGTGGCCAGTGTGCAGTTCACCCCTCCTTATTCTTTAATCAATCCCAACCTTGTTGAATCTGCTGACCCGTATAAAAACCCTGAATATCACAAATGGAAATTCAATGCAGAATGGTATGTGCCGCTGGGAAAACCCATGGGTGCAGAAAAAAGCCGCCAGTTTGTACTGAAGATAGCCGCCAAGTACGGCTTCATGGGCCGCTACACCCACAAGCTTGATTTTTCTCCCTTCGAAAGGTTCCAGGTGGGGGATGCCGGATTGACGAACAACGCCGGTTTGCAAGGTTACGACATCATTGCCCATCGTGGTTACCCGGTTTACCAGAACTCTGATCCCACCATCAACCCGGATCAGCAAAACGCTACACAGTTCTTTACTATTTTTAATAAATACCAGCTGGAGCTGAGGTTCCCGCTGGTAACCAACCCCAGCAGCACCATTTATGCACTAACTTTCTTTGAAGCTGCCAACGGATGGTTCAATTACAAAGATTACAATCCCTTCCGTCTCCGCCGGAGTGTGGGGGTGGGTATGCGTTTCTTCCTGCCCATGTTTGGCCTGCTGGGGTTTGACTATGGTGTTGGACTGGACAGAATAAACTCCACCAATCCGGGGCTGAAAGCCGCATCCCGCTTTACCTTCATGCTGGGCTTTGAACCGGAATAAACTAAACCTGATCCCGATAGCCCTGAGCAAAAGGCGAAGGGTCGGGACCATATTATTAAATCACAAATTCCACAGGTAATGAAAAAGATTCTCTTTCTTGTTTGTTTTTTGGGTTTTGGCCTTTTGGGATTTTCTCAAAAGTATGCCATCATTGATACCCGTTACATATTGGACAAGATGCCCGATTATAAACAGGCGCAGAAGCAATTAGACGATATCGCTGCGGACTGGCAGAAAGATATTGACGGTAAACAGGCCCAGCTTGATAAAATGTACAAGGACTATGACGCCGAACAGGTGATGCTGAGTGATGACCTGAAGAAAAAAAGGGAAGATCAGTTGTTTAATAAAGAAAAAGAACTGCGGGACCTGCAGCGCAAACGCTTTGGTTTTGAAGGCGACCTGTTCAAAAAAAGACAGGAACTGGTGAAACCCATACAGGACAAAGTGTATAATGCCGTGCAGAAAATGGCGGTGAGCAGGGGCTATGATTTTGTACTGGATAAAAGTGAGGGAATTACCATTATCTTTGCCGACCCCAAATTGGACAAGAGCGAAGATGTGCTGAAAGATCTGGGTGTGAAAAATTGACCCGGATAGCCCTGAGTTTACCGAAGGGGTCGGGGCTGTTAAAGAAAATAAAACCCGGCCTGGTAACGGCAACTAAACCCGGACAAAAAGAATCTGATAAACCAGAAATACCTGCACCCGGCAATCCGGGACAATAAAAAAAAACAAATGAAAAAAATCTTCTCAGTATGTGTGCTGGCCCTGGGCCTTTTAATGGCAGGCAATGCAGCCGCACAAACCAAGATCGGCTACATCAGCATTGATAATATGGTGCGGATTATGCCGGAAACAACTAAAATTGACTCTTTGCTGGAAAAATACCAGAATGATTCCATCAATCCCCGGTATGCACAGATCGTCTCATTGTATCAATATAAAGACAGTGTGTACAGGGACAGTGTAAAACCGCCGCCGCCGGCAGTTAAAAAACAAATTGAAGAAGAGCTCCCTACGCTGATCTACCAGATACAAAACTGGCAGACTATCGTAAACCAGGCGCTGGAAGCCCGGCAAAATGAACTGCTGGCTCCTATTTATGATAGAGTCTATACAGCCATCAAGCAGGTGGCCAAAGAAAAAGGTTACACCCATGTGCTGAACAAGGAATCACTGCTGGTGGCGCCGGACGGGGACGATATGATAACTGCCGTGGCAGCCAAACTGAAAGTAACGCTGCCCAAAGCACCGGGAAAATAATCGCTGCCCGCAATAAAATAGTAAATGCCCCTGCTCAGGCGGGGGCATTTTGTTGTTTCACCCAACTACATTTGCAGTATGCCGCAGCCATCACCCATCGGTGTGTTTGATTCTGGCTACGGAGGTCTTACTGTTTTAAAGCAAATAGCAGATAAGCTTCCGCAGTATGATTATTTGTACCTGGGCGATAATGCAAGGGCGCCTTATGGCAACCGGTCATTTGATACAGTTTATCACTACACACTGGAATGTGTGAAGTGGTTTTTTGACAAAGGATGTTCTTTGGTTATACTTGCCTGTAATACGGCTTCTGCAAAAGCATTAAGGACCATTCAGCAAAACGATTTGCCGGAAATAGCGCCGGACAAAAGAGTATTAGGGGTGATAAGGCCAACTGCTGAAATCATCGGCAGCTTTTCTGAAACAGGAAGTGTGGGGGTGCTGGCTACCAACGGAACAGTGGCCTCTGATTCATACCCGATGGAGATCAGCAAATTTTTCCCTGCACTGAAAGTCTATCAGGAATCCTGCCCCATGTGGGTACCATTGGCCGAAAATAATGAACACAGGAGCCATGGCGCTGATTACTTTATCAAAAAAAATCTGCATAATATTTTTGAAAGAGGAGAGGATATAGATGTGATATTGCTGGGCTGTACCCATTACCCGCTGCTGCAGGAAAAAATAGAAGAATACCTGCCGGTAGGAGTGAAGCTGATATCGCAGGGAGAAATTGTGGCGGACAGCCTTGCTGATTACCTGCAGCGGCATCCCGAAATGGAGGCGCTCTGCAGTAAAAATGGCCAAAGAGAATTTTATACCACTGATTCCACCACCGATTTTGATAACCATGCTGCTGTTTTCTACGGGGGGCCGGTTGCCTCAAAGCATACTGATCTTGCCGGTCATTAAACTGATAATCAGCAGGCAGTAATACGGGATAAAATTTCCGGGCCGGACACCTATCTTCTGGCTCCCAACCCCTACCTTTGCCGTCCTTTCACAAAACCGCCGGTGTGGTGACCTGCGGTGATTATGAAACCTGAGCCGTTCTCCCGGTTCGCATTGAATTAAATATGAAACGTACATTTCAACCTCATCGTAAACGCCGCAAAACGGTACATGGTTTCCGGAAGCGTATGCAAACGGCCAATGGCCGCAAAGTGCTGGCCAGCCGCAGGGCCAAAGGCCGCAGGAAACTGACAGTTTCCGATGAAAGAAAACTGAAGTAAGATAAAAGCTGCTGAGGTTTCAATAAATTTAAGCCCTGACTGTAAACGTCGGGGCTTTTTTAGGAATAGTCAATGACAAAAAAATTTACACTCGGAAAAACAGAACGGCTGAAAAGCAGGAAAGCCATTGAGGAGTTGTTTGAAAAGGGCAAAGGGTTCAGCATATCGCCATTTCGGGTAGCTTATCTTCGAACAGAGGCTACAGGACTTCGGGTTGCCGTGGGGGCAAGCACTAAAAATTTTAAGAAAGCCGTTGACCGGAACAGAATTAAAAGACTGATGAGAGAAGCATACCGGCTGCAAAAAATACCCTTACAGAAGTTTTTACAATCTCAAAATAAAGGAATAAGTCTTTTTCTGACTTATACCGGAAAAGAGATTCCTGATTATGCCATTGTATCCGGTACTGTACAAAAATGTTTAAATAAACTGCTCAACCTGGTCAGTGAAAACAATACTCCGCATACTTAGCCTGCCGTTTATCCTGCTTATCAAAATCTATCAGTGGGTCATCTCACCGTGGATAGGCCCGAAATGCCGTTATGTGCCCACCTGTTCCCATTACGCTGCCGAAGCACTGAAAAAACACGGTCTGTTCAAAGGGATGTGGCTGGCCATCCGGCGTATTTCCAGCTGCCACCCCTGGGGGGGAAGCGGCTACGATCCGGTTCCGTGAAAACACTTAACCAAACACCCGTTCGGATACAAACGCTGTGATTAGAAAGTATTAATGAGTATATTGTCAGTGAAAATTTATGGCTTTGGTTACGGTATCCATTATTGAGGATGATAAACATTACAGGGAGGGGCTTGCCACCCTGGTAAATGGCTCAGGCTATTTCAAAATTATTCACAGTTATCCTTCAGCCGAAATAGCATTGCCTCATATCATCACTCATCCGCCTGCCATTGCAATCGTTGACATCAAACTGCCCGGCCGAAGCGGCGTGGAGCTAATAGCAACGATAAAAGAAAGCATACCGGACACTCTCTGTATGGTTTGTTCGTTCTACGACGATGATGAATATGTTTTTAATGCATTAAAGAACGGGGCAAGCGGGTATATCCTGAAAGATTCGATGCCTAAACAGATAATCGAATCGCTAAAAGAGCTGCACCAGGGCGGCGCCCCCATGAGCCGGTATATTGCCAAGAAAGTAATCAACACTTTTCAGGCAAAACCATTCCACCACAAACTTTCCGAACTGACTGACAGGGAAAATGAAATACTGAATCTTATATCCACCGGTCTTATAGTAAAGGAAGTGGCGGATAAACTTTTCCTCAGCAGTTATACGGTGACCAAACACCTGCAGCATATTTATAACAAGCTGCATGTAAATAACAGGATTGAAGCAGTGAACAGGTTAAACCATCCCTGAGACCAAACAAAAAAGACTGCACCCTGAGCAGCCTTTTCAATCTTAACCAGATAAAGGGTTTCAGCTTGCAAACCGGTCAGCCACTTTTTTCCAGTCCACCACATTCCAGAAGGCAGCAAGGTAATCGGCTCTTTTATTCTGATACTTCAGGTAGTAAGCATGTTCCCATACGTCCACACCGAGAATCGGTCTGCCTTTTATGTCAGCTACATCCATCAGCGGATTATCCTGGTTGGGCGTTGAAGTCACTTCTAATTTGCCGTCTTTTACAATCAGCCAGGCCCAGCCGCTTCCAAATCTTGTCATACCTGCCTGTGAAAATTTTTCTTTGAAAGCATCAAATGAACCAAATGCTTCATGAATGGCTTCGGCCAGCTTGCCTGAGGGCATACCACCACCATTTTCATCCAGGCTTTCCCAGAAAAAGCTGTGGTTCCAGTGTCCCCCGCCATTGTTGCGTACAGCAGGAGAAATTTTTCCGGCACCGGCTACCAGTTCCTCCAATGATTTGTTTTCATGTTCAGTTCCGGCAATAGCTTTATTCAGGTTGTCAACATAAGCCTGGTGGTGCTTGCCGTGATGTATTTGCATGGTGTGTGTGTCAATATGCGGCTCCAGTGCATCATGTGCATAGGGAAGAGGTGCTAATGTGAACGCCATAGTTATTAAGTTTAGTTGTTAATATCTTTATTGGGATAACAAAAGTAAGGAGGTGAAGTTTAATACGGCAAATGCAGGAATGAATTGTTTCTTATCTCGCAAGTCTGTTCAGTTTTTTTCCTTTTTCGGTAAAGGTTTCCACGATACCACTTGTTTCAAGGTCAAGCCGGATGGAAATAGTGTACCAGGGAATGGATTTCTTAAATCCGGGCATCTTTTTTCTGATGATTTTCACCACATCATCTGTCAGGTCAGTAAATGTTTTTCCTTTGCTTCCTTTCAGGCTTTGCAGGATGGCCGCTTTGAAGGGTTTATAAATTTCACTGTCAATTTTAAACTGGCTGCCCGTCCGGGGATGGGTTGTGATGATCTTCTTCGGCCTGACCACTTTGGGCATGGTTATCTTTTTGATTTAAAGAAATCCTTCATCAGTTTGGCACATTCATCTTTCATCACTCCCCTTATCAATTCTGTTTTCGGGTGAAAGGGCCAGTTGGTCCCGGCTGTTTTCTTGTAACCGTTCTTTTCATCATCTGCACCATATACGATCTTACCAATCTTGCTCCAGTAAATGGCCCCGGCACACATAAAGCAGGGCTCTGCTGTTACATACAGCACTGCATCAGGAAGATACTTTGCCCCCAATGAATTAAAAGCTGATGTTAACGCAATCATTTCTGCATGGGCGGTGGGATCGTTCAGCCGTTCGGTCATGTTATGCCCCCGGGCAATTATCTTTTCATTCAATACCACCACTGCGCCGATGGGCACTTCATCATCCTCAAATGCTTTTTTGGCTTCTTTCAGCGCCTGCATCATGAAGTATTCGTCGGTCATTGGGAGGAGAGTTTTGCCTAACTTGGTATAAAATTAGAACTAATGGCCAATATAGTCAGTCTGGGAAAAATGCGGCAATATTTCAGCAGCGGCAGTACAAAATCTTATCCCTTTCGTAAAGAGCAGCTCAGAAAACTGAAAACAGCCATCCTTGACCATGAAGATGAATTGTATGATGCCCTGCAGGCTGACCTGAAAAAAAACAAAGAGGAGAGCTGGGTTACTGAGTTGGGTTTCGTAATCGCTGAAATAAATGTGACACTTAAGAATCTGAAAAACTGGATGGAACCGGAAAAAGTAGCAACCAACCCTGTAAACCTTCCTTCAACCAGCAGGGTGATGAAAGAGCCATTGGGTGTTGTACTGGTCATTGGCCCCTGGAACTATCCCTTCATGCTGCTCATCAACCCCTTGGTGGGTGCTATTGCGGCAGGTAACTGTGTAGTATTAAAACCCAGCGAATTTGCAGCAGCCACAGATGCGGTGATGAAGAAAATAGTGGAGAGGACATTTGCAGCAGAATACATTTTGTATGTGCAGGGCGACGGACAGACTGTGATACCCGAGATGATGAATAATTTTTCCTTTGACCATGTGTTTTATACCGGCAGTACGGCCGTTGGAAAAATAATTTACAAGATGGCCGCAGAAAGACTGGTGCCGGTAACACTGGAACTTGGCGGCAAAAGCCCCTGTGTGGTGGAAAGCGATGCGAACATAAAAGTAACGGCCCGCCGTATTGCCATGACAAAATTTTCCAATGCCGGGCAAATGTGTGTGGCGCCTGATTATGTACTGGTGCATGAATCGGTAAAAGATAAACTGCTGGATGCACTGAAAGAAACCCTTCCCAGACTTTTCAGTGATAAACCGGAAGAAAGCTATGACTATTGCAAAATTATTAATGAAAAACAGTTTAACCGGATCGCCGGGTATTTATCAGGCGGAACAAAACTATATGGAGGGAGGACGGGTAAAGAAAAGCTCTTCATCGAACCCACTATCCTCACAGACGTACCGTTGGATTCACCGGTAATGAACGATGAAATATTTGGCCCGGTGCTGCCGGTAATTTCATTTAAAACAATGGAAGAAGCAATAGCAATCATTGACAGGCACCCCAATCCTCTCTCGTTCTATATTTATACATCCAGCCGGGCAAAGGAAAAAGAATGGCTGGAAGCCGTACCGGCAGGCGGAGCCTGTGTGAATAATTCAAGCTGGCACCTGACCAATCATCATTTGCCGTTTGGCGGCCGGGGTTTCAGTGGCACGGGTTGTTATCATGGCAGGTATTCCTTTGATACCTTCAGCCATAAAAAAGCAGTGATGAAAACCCCCACCTGGTTTGACCCGAACATCAAATACCCGCCGTTCAAAGGAAAGCTGAAATTGTTTAAATGGATAATCCGATGAGGAAACTAAAACGGATACTGATTGTTTTGTTAGTACTCATTGCTGCCTTTGCAGTGTATGTGGAAATTGTAAACCGTAACTCAAGAAATATGACCTACCGGCAGAAAGTACTGACAGCCATATATCCCGCCTGGATGTGGTGGACCAGGCTGCGGGGAAAAAATGTAACCCGGCTCTCCAATGAGCAGAAACAACCACCGGTTTCTTTTTATTCCCTGAAAGGGATGCTGAACAATGATACAGAACTTGATTTCGCCACACTAAAAGGTAAAAAAGTTTTATTGGTGAATACTGCCAGCGACTGCGGGTACACTGACCAGTACAATGATTTGCAGCAACTGTATGAAGACAATAAAGAAAAGCTGATCATACTGGGTTTTCCGGCCAATGATTTTAAGGAACAGGAGAAGGGAACAGATGAAGAGATAGCCCAGTTCTGCAAAAAGAATTATGGTGTCGCCTTTCCGCTGATGAGAAAAAGCAGTGTAATAAAGGGGGACAATCAAAACCCGGTTTTCAAATGGCTGACCGATTCTGCACAGAACGGTTGGAACAGCAAACCCCCTTCCTGGAACTTTGCCAAATACTTAGTGAATGAGAACGGTGTGCTGACAAACTATTTCGGCTCCTCCATTTCCCCGGTTAGCAAGGATGTGCTGACAGCGGTCGGCGAATAAAATCAAAGCCATGTTTACCAAAACAGATATTGAGAAATACTTCAATGGCGAGAAAGCAGAGAGCCTGGTTTTTATGGCAATTGGTATTGCGGGTATTGTTACTGCCATTGTTTTCTTTTTCTTTCTGAAAATCAGCTTTTATAAAGGAGCTGCCATTCCCCTCAGCCTGCCGGGACTGCTGCTGGCAGCCGCAGGCTATACAATTTATAAGAGATGTGATGAGGACCGGAAGCGGAATGTGTATGCCTATGATATGAACCCTGCTGAACTGAAAGACAAAGAACTCCCCCGGATGAAAACGGTGATGAAGAATTTTGTTATCTACCGCTGGGTTGAAATCACTCTGATCCTGGCAGGAACGGCCATATATATTTACTTTATCCGTGATTTCAAACATGACTTCTGGAGGGGTTTTGGTCTTGCCCTTGCGGTAATGACCCTACTGGCTTTGACGGCCGATTATTTTGCTGAAAAAAGGGGAAAAAGATATACAAAGGGAATTGAGTCTTTTACATCTAAATCCTGATTCTTATGACTTATAATGATATCATCGGGTCCGTAGGCGTGGGGCTGATCCTGGTAGCATATTTTTTAAGTACAGAAAAACTGTTGAAGCAGGATGGCAAGTTATATTTTGTACTGAATATCATCGGGGCCGGGCTGGCTACCGGGGCCTCGCTACTGATAGGCTATTGGCCGTTTGTGATACTGGAAGGAACCTGGACATTAGTTTCCATCTATGGACTGATGAAGGCTATGAAGGTCAGTATGACCTAATCCACAGGGCATTTTTCGTGGTAGTTCACCAGTTCAATGGGTGATTTTTCAAACTGGTATCCGCCGTATGTATTGGCGATTTCATCAAACACCTCATTGATCTCATCTTCGGTTTTCAATGTTACCAGTTTATTGCGGAACTCTTTTATGTTCGGCAGGCCCTTCAGGTAATTGGCGTAATGCCTGCGCATTTCATTAATGCCCACCACCGGGTTCTTCCATTCAATGGATCTGCGGAGGTGCTTGCGGCAAACAAAGAGCCTGTCTTTAATGGTTGGCGGGGGCAGATGCTCACCCGTTTCTATAAAATGTTTTATCTCATTGAATATCCAGGGATAGCCGATGGCGGCCCGGCCGATCATGATACCATCTACCCCGTAGCGGTTTCTGTATTCAACAGCTTTCTCCGGCGAATCAATGTCGCCATTACCAAAAATGGGGATATTGATGCGGAGATTATTCTTCACTTTACCGATCAGTGACCAGTCGGCCTCGCCTTTATACATTTGTGTTCTCGTTCTGCCATGAATGGCCAATGCTTTAATACCCACATCCTGTAACCGCTCGGCCACTTCTTCGATGTTCTTTGTTTTATCATCCCAGCCCAGTCTTGTTTTAACTGTAACAGGCAGTGAAGTTGACTTAACCACGGCGGATGTTAACCGCACCATCAGGTCAGGGTCTTTCAGCACACCGGCGCCGGCTCCTTTCAGTGCCACTTTTTTTACCGGGCAGCCAAAGTTGATGTCGAGCAGATCGGGGTTGGTGACTTCCACAATCTTTGCCGCCAGTGAAAGGCTTTCTTCATCACCGCCAAAGATCTGGATACCGACAGGCCTTTCATAATCGAAGATGTCGAGCTTTTTCCGGCTTTTGATGGCGTCCCGTATCAAACCTTCTGATGAAATAAATTCGGTGTACATCAGGTCGGCGCCATTATCCTTGCATACGGCACGGAAGGGCGGGTCGCTGACATCCTCCATCGGGGCCAGTAACAACGGGAAATCAGGAAGTTGTATGTTGCCTATCTTTACCACTTAACAAAAGCACCCCTACGCCAAGGCTTCGGAGTGCGGAGCAAATTTACAACCTAAAAGCGGAGTTTTCGAATGAAAGGACTTTTAAAAACCAAACCCGCGTTGAGCCAGTTTTTAATACTGGTCGGTGTGGTGTTGGTGAGTTTGTTTGTTTTAATGGTGATCGGGTCATTAATCCTTTCTTCAATGACAGGAATCCCATTGAAGGATATGGCTGA
>JBQTHS010000011.1:0-2913 GCA_052389635.1 Bacteroidota bacterium
CACTAAGAACACTACGAACCACAACGGACACAAAGTAATCAGCGTTTATTATCAATGCTTTGTGTTCTTAGTGTTTTCTTCGTGTACTTTGTGTTCCACTTATTCGGGACTTTTGAGATACCTTCTAGTAAGGTAGTCGGGCAATTGTTTATCCCTCTTATCTGCATCATCGGTGTGCCTGTTATCAGAATTTTAATACACTGCCACTCTATTGGCGCAAACAGCGGCTTAAAGTGGATAGCGACAGCCAGCAATCATCAGGGCCAGTCATCTCCCCGCTGCCCACCTATCCTGCTCAGCCCGATCCGGAAACCGCTTTGCCAGGGTTTGCCGTTCAGGTACGATTGTACAAAATCAACCCTGAACTGTTTGAAGATATTGTCAATGCCGCTGAAGATCTCAAAGTAGTTTGCATCCCTGTAATAAAAACCATTTCCTCCGGCAACAAGATAAAGGTTGAGTTTTTTGATACCGGGAATCTTGTTGGTAAGAAGCCCTTTGAAGTTATGTTCGATATGCGCCAGTGTATAAAACTTTGAAATATTGCTGAACTGGTAAATGGGGAGCAACTGAAAACTGTTCAGGTATTCGGTGGCAAATCTTGAGATATTGCCGTTAAAATGATTGTAGTCCGGCACATATACTTTTTTGTTATCAATAAAACCGCCCATCCCTGCCCGGTACCTGAATGTTCCTGCCAGTTTCAGGTTTATATCATCCCTTATGGTGAATTTCCATTTGCTGAAGTCAGCATCACTGCCAAAAAACTTATGGAAGCTGCGGATATAGGTAAGTGAAAAAACAGGATACTTTGAGCCGATATTGATCTTCCGGTCGGGCAGCTCAATATACCGGGCGCCGGGCTGCCAGGTGATGCCAAACAGGGTAAATAATACCTGGTGCCGTTGAATATTTTCAGTAAGGATTTCGTTGGGGTAATTAGGTGTATAGGCTTTATCCGCCTTGTTCCTCCATGTGTAATCCGTTGTGTTTTCCAATGGCCTCCTGTCCTGGTACTGGAATCCTGCTACCCATGAGAAACCATCCCCGATACCTTTTCTGAAACTGCCCCGGACATAACGGGCTTCGTAGCTTTTAATACGGTTCTCTTCACTCAGCAAACTGCTGAGTGAATTTCCCTTTTCGCCAATCGGGCTGTTGTTGTTGAACTGGAAAACCCGGCTTCCTCCTGAAAGCAAAATGGTTGATGCATATTTTTTCCCGAAGAAATAACGAACAGTAACATAGGGATTGAAATGCCTGTTGGAAAATCCATAACGGAAATTGGAGGATATGCTGATCCGCTTTCTGCCGGATGCTGTGGTATCCAGTCTTTTTGACCAGGTGAGACCGGGGCTTACCACCCAGCCTTCAGCAGGATTAAAGGATACCATATCAAGCAGGGAAGGAAAACCCAATGACGTTCTTTTTCTCTCTTTGGAAAATGTTGGCCCGAAAACCAGCATACCGGGCAGCGTTATTTTATTTCTTTTCCTGTCCAATGAATCAAGATAACGGGGATCTTTTTTAGCCAGTTCGAGACTGTCTTTTTTACGGTAATCCTTTACTTCATCTGCCATCAGCGGCACCGGCCGGTTCTTTTCCCAATACTCCATGCTGCGCTTGTTGGCGCTGTCGCTGTATTTCAGAACGGTATTGTTAAACGTCTTTGAAGTGAAAGCAGGTTCGGTATTTATTTTGGAATACACATTGACAAAACTGCCATAGGCATCAAAACCAAAAATTTTGACGGCAGGATATATCACCTGGCTGCTGATAAACCAGTTGTTCTTATCCACCGGGCGGTACAACTGCTCAATGCGGAGTGTATCCACCAGTTCCATCTGCGATTCCTTTAATATTTGCAGTTGCAGGGAATGTATCCGCCAGTCTTCTTCCACGATGGAGATATACCCGCTGAACAAGGGCTCATATTTTCTGCGTGGAATTACTTTGATGCGGCTGATGAGATTGCTGTCCTCGAAAAATGTGCCTTCGAGTTTATACTTGTAGTAATGAATGGCATTTTCTGATATGGGAGAAATAAAACCCCTGGGATTGAGCCGGCTGCTGATGGAAACATTATCATCATAAAATGAGAAAAACTGCGGGGCGCTGAGGCCAAACCCGTCGCTCTGCCCGCTGACACGGGAAGAGATCACTTCCACTTTCACTTGATCAGGCCTTTTTACATAATAGTTGGAAACAGTTTCGGAGAGGTAGATCATTTTTTGTTTACTGGTATCCCCATCTTCAAAATCCACTTTCTGCCCCATGAATTTTTTGGGATAATCTCTCATCCTCAGCTGACCTTTGGTATAGACCCTGCACTGAAATTGTGAAGGGCTGTCCCGGTAATAAGTTCTTTTCTTAATGGTATTGCGGATGATCTGGTAGGCCGGGTCTTCCCCGGTTCTTATCACCGCCTCAGCCAGTGTAATTTCCTGTTGCTGCAGGATAAAGTTGATTTCCTTATCATCATTATTTATGATAACGGGTATTTCTTCCTTTTTATATCCCACATGCTGGCATACCAGCAAATGCCGGCCGTTCTCCAATTTGATGGAGTATTTGCCTTCATTGTTTGCATGGGTTCCTTTATTGGTGCCTTTCACATACACGGATGCATAAGCAAGGGCTTTGCCATCGCCGCCGGTAATGGTTCCTTTTATTTTTTGGGATTGCCCAGCCAGTACATACAATAGCAGTAAGAATGTGAAGGTTGCCGGTTTCATAATGCTGTGGTACGGAAAGATAAGGCGGTTCAGGTTTTTAGTGGGGCGAATCGCCTGATATTACAAAGTTTTAACTTCTTTTCTCTGAAGCCCGCAGGTAACTGCCTGTCATGGCAGCAAGGCCCCCAACAAGTCCCCCGATCAATCCTGTTACAAAGACCAGGGCTATTCCACTTCC
>JBQTHS010000012.1:0-19463 GCA_052389635.1 Bacteroidota bacterium
TAAGTGGAGTAACGCCGCTGTTAGGATACCCCCCGGGTTCATTTATATAATAAAATTGCTTGCTTTTAATGGTATCATACAAAAATAAATACTGCATGGAGTCGGTATTCAAATTTATCTTTCTAGTTGTTTTATCCTCACTTAAAAATGGAATGTACCCATCAGGATATTCTCCCCAAAATGCAGGCTTTAAAAATGAGATAATCTTCCCCTGTTGTGGCGAATAGTAGATATAACTTTCAAATTTAACTTTAAAGTAGTAGTTTTCATTTATACCTCTAAACTTTACCGACTGCTCTACATCATAAATGGCCGTAATATCAGTGCCGGGCTGTGCTAAGGCCCGGCTCTGATGAAAGCATATGATTAAAATCAGAAACTTTAATTTGCTCACGGCTTTGTGTAATTTTACTATGTATTTTACATGTGCTTCTAAATTCCAAAATATTTATGAAGCACATGCTGCTATGGCCGAGTTTCGCTCCGCATCATTGTTTTCACTTTCGTCCAAATTGGCCTTTGCTTCTGCCTGTATAAAAGCATGTGCACAATTAGACTGGCTATGTGCAGTGCCAGTACCTTGTACTGTCCAAGTGTACAAAGTATTTTTGGACGCACAATAATGTGATCCTGAAACGGGATTCTTTGTTACTGTAACATAGCAGGGATTTAGTTTAGGGTTTGGTGTTTTTTTAGACAATACAATTTTTTTCTTATCAGGTAACAGTTCATCGTACCCTGAAATTTTACTGGGGTTTGCCGTTGCTGTGTGCGCAAAAATAAGAAATAATGCTGCAAAAATGCTAAAAGGGTGTTTCATAATTTTTTGATTTAGCTTTTAAAAAAATAATATCAAAAGCAATTTCACATCAAACTATCACTTTTTATAACCATTTTCCTGATAAACTATTTTTATCAGAAAAACTGATAAAAATAACCTGAAAGGGGTATTGGCATTTAGTTTTCATTTGTCTAACTTTCTCACAGAATCAAGACCCAACTTTAATGAAAGCACATGGACGAATCAAGCTGTTGCGTAAAAAAAACAATCTCACCCAGTCAGATATTGCTTCATCGCTTAACATGAGCCAGAATGCTTATTCATTGTTAGAGTCCGGAAAAACAAAAATTGATCTTGACAGGCTTTACCAGATTGCCAGATTTTACAAGATTTCCATTTATGATTTAATAGTAGAAGAGTCGCCCCCCCCCCCAAAAAAAAATGAATTACTGCTACTCCTGAAAAGCCCTGTACACCGCATCCTGTATCTTCCCCCGGATGCTTAACTGTCCCAACTTATTATTATCCCTTGTCGGGTGCACCCGGTTGGAAAGAAATATATAAACAATATTGTATTTAGGATCCACCCATACACAGGTGCCGGTAAAGCCGGTGTGTCCAAAGCCTTTGGAAGATATCATGGAGGATGGATAGGGCTCTTTGCGGATGGGGTTATCTTTCTCCGGTTTATCAAAACCATATCCCCGGCGGCTGCTTTTACTGTGGTAGGCAGTAAATAAATCTATGGTTTCCTTCTTCAAAAAGCGGTTTCCGTTAAACTCCCCACCATTCAGCAGCATTTGGTAAAGCATGGCCAAATCATAAGCATTGGAAAAAAGACCGGCATGACCAGCCACTCCGCCAAACATGGAAGCGCCTTCATCATGCACATCGCCCTGGGTTGTTTGCCGGCGAAAATGTTTTTCTGATTCGGTAGGCACCATTTTATCTCCCGGAAATCTTTCTCTGGGTTTAAACCCGGTGCTCATCATGCCCATGGGCCTGTAAAAAGTTTTTTGTACATATTCATCCAGCTTCATACCGGATATCTCCTCTACAATTTTTCCCAGGAAAATAAAATCATTGTCGCTGTACACATACTTGCCCTGGGGGCCCAACGGGCTTTTGAGTATGCGGGCAAACATAGTGTCCTCCCAGTCGTTGCGCATATAAATCCCTTCGGCCACCCTTGCGGTAAAACCGGGTTCAGGTTTGCTCCTGTAAATTGCCGCTTTCGGTTCGCCTGTGATGGAATCAATCGTTTCTTTGTAAAAAGGAATAAAGGGCACCAGCCCTGCCTGGTGCAACAGTATGTCGTCAATTCCAAGATTGGCTTTGCTGGTCCCTCTTACCATGGGCAGGTAATCCCCTAATTTTTTTTTTAAATCCAGCTTTCCCTGTTCATAAAGTTTCATTACTGAAACCGTGGTGGCGGAAATTTTGGTAACAGAGGCAAGGTCAAAAATGCTTTCAGGGCTTACCGGCTGAGAGGGTTCGTATTTATAATTGCCAAAGGCCTTGTGGTAAACAATTTCCCCCTCATGCACCGCCAGCACCACACAGCCGGGAAAGGCTTTTTGCTGCATTGCATCATTGACGATGGAATCCACTTTGGTCAGTTGCTCCAGCTTATGCCATGCCGGATCTTTTTCATCTTTCACTATCCCATCTCCAAACCTGAACCGGCAGACAGAAACAGGCAGTTTCCCCTGCAGTTCAAATTTGCCCGAAAGATAATCGGCAGCAGCCTGCTGGGTGACCGCATCATCCTGGTAACAGGCCAGCAGGGTCCATGCATCGCAGAAATTTTTCGTGGCGAGTACGTTTCCAAATGTGAGAGTGATGGTTTTGATAAAATTCAGTTGCTTGTACAAGTTGAGAGCTGTGGCGCTTAATCCGAAATTATCTGCCGGGCGCAGTGAATAGTTATGAATGCCCACAACAATAGCATCATATTTTCCGTCTTTGGGAACAGCCTTCAGTATTTCATCGGCTTTATCCTGCCCGTCTTTGTAAGAAAAGGTGAATACATCGGCGCCAAAGTCCTGCTGCATTCTTTTTCCAAAATCATTTAACTCTGATGTGCCGATGCCTACATAGGCAATCTTCCCGGGGTTTGTTTTACCTGCTGCAAAATTTTTTGCAGCAGTAAGCGGTACTACTGCATAATCATTCCGTGAAGCCGTCATGCTGGCCTGGTTCAGCAGGGTGATGCTTTTCTGCGCCACTTCATAGCGGATAACATCGGTTTTGGCATTCAGATCGGCCAGCAGGTTGTTGGTATCGATCACCTGTGCCCTGTTCAGCCCGAGGTCATATTTTGAAGCCAGCACTTTTCTCGCCTTTGCATCAATATCTTCCCAGTTTAATTTTTTATCCCCGATAGCTTTTTTCACTGCTTCAATGGTTTCGGGCACACTGGCTGGCAGGCAAAGCATATCATTGCCCGCCACCAGCGCTTCTACGGATATGGTGCCGTCGGGAAAATATTTTGCCACTCCCTTCATCTCCAGCGCATCGGTGAAGCTGAGACCCTGGTAGCCCATCTTGTTTCTGAGCAGGTCTGTT
Organism: Bacteroidota bacterium; assembly: GCA_052389635.1. Taxonomy (GTDB): domain Bacteria; phylum Bacteroidota; class Bacteroidia; order Chitinophagales; family Chitinophagaceae; genus JJ008. The sequence continues at coordinate 3,350 of JBQTHS010000012.1, forward strand.
ACATTATTCTTTGAAATAGAAGTGGCTTTGTTAGCGGTATTGTCAATGGAGGGGATGGATAAATGGGCGATCATCACACTGCCGATACCTGCATCAAAAACAGCACGGAAAGGAACCAGCTCCATCGAATCCAGTTGCTCCATGCTTTTACTGATCACCGGCAGGTCGAAATGGGAGTCCACATCCACATCGCCATGACCCGGGAAGTGCTTGGCGCAGGCCATGATACCCGCATCCTGCATCCCTTTCATATAAGCCACGCCATATCTTGAAACCTTGTCTTTATCCTCACCAAAAGAACGGTAACCGATAACCGGGTTGTTGGGATTGTTATTAATATCCACCACCGGCGCATAATTTACATGCACCCCGATGCGTTTGCATTGTTCCCCCACGGCAAGGCCCATCTCATAAATAAGCCGTTCATCGTTTACCGAACCCAGGGTAAGCTGGAAAGGAAATTTGGCCACACTGTCGAGCCGCATGCCTAATCCCCATTCGCCGTCGATCGTTACCATCAGCGGTGTTTTGGCAATGCTCTGATAAAAATTGGTAAGATTAGCCTGGCGGACCGGCCCGCCCTGGAAAAAACAGAGGGCCCCGACATTGTACTTTTTAATATCCTTAGTCACCTTCTCTACATGGTCGGCGCCAAGATTGGAGTGTGCCCGGATGACCATGAGCTGTGCGATCTTTTCTTCTTTGCTTAAACTGTTGAACACACTGTCCACCCACTGCTCTTTATCCAGTTTGCTGCTGTATTGTGCGGTGCTCAACAGGGGCAAGAAAAAGGCTGTTGCAAAAAATAATTTGAACATCTTCATGGCATTTCAATTTGTGGTGGAACAACTTTAAAATTAGTTTTTTTGATGCAAAGGCCGGTCAAACAGTTGGGTAAAGTTTAAATGGTTATTTTTGGCCGCTAAACCCGATTTGTGCCGGATACGATCACATTACTACCTGATAATATCGCCAACCAGATAGCAGCCGGAGAGGTCATTCAGCGGCCGGCCAGTGCGGTAAAGGAGCTTTTGGAAAATGCGGTGGATGCCGGCGCCACGGCGATCAAACTCATCATTAACGATGCAGGCAAATCACTTGTACAGGTGATAGACAATGGCAGCGGGATGAGCGAGACCGATGCCAGGATGTGTTTTGAAAGACATGCAACTTCCAAGATCAGGACGATCGAAGACCTGTTCCATATCCGCACCATGGGTTTCCGGGGCGAGGCCTTGGCTTCTATTGCTGCAGTGTCACAGGTGGAACTGAAAACAAAAAAGGCTGAAGACGAAACCGGGATTTATATTGAAGTGGAGAACAGCGTGGTGAAGAAACAAGAACCTGTTGCTGTCCCGGTTGGCACCAGTATCGCCATGAAGAACTTATTCTTTAATGTGCCCGCCCGCCGGAATTTCCTGAAAAGCAATGCTGCCGAAATGCGGCATATCGTGGACGAGTTTACAAGGGTGGCGATGTCATTTCCTGAAATCCTTTTTACGCTTACGGCCAATAACCAGCAACTTTTTCATTTAGAAGCCGGAAGTTTAAAACAACGTGTTGTTCAACTGCTCGGTAATAATTACAATGCAAAACTTGTGTCTGTAAAAGAAGAAACCGATTACATGAACATTTATGGCTTTGCGGGCAAGCCGGAAACAGCCAAGAAGACAAGGGGCGACCAGTATTTTTTTGTGAACAACCGCTTTATCAAAAGCCCTTACCTGAACCATGCTGTGCTGAGTGCTTACCGGGAAATGATCTCTTCGGACAGTTTCCCGATGTATGTACTCTTTATTGACCTTGACCCGGCCGTGGTGGATGTAAATGTGCACCCCACCAAACAGGAGATAAAATTTGAAGACGAAAAAATCATTTATGCATTTGTACAGGCGGCCGTCAAACATGCTTTGGCCCAGTTCAGTGTAACCCCCACACTGGATTTTGACCTCGATGCTTCCATTCAACAGTTATCCTCCATCCAGCAGCCGTTTACCGAAGAAAAAAAATCAGCCGCTGCATCCGGTTCTATCTTTAAAGGATTTACGCAAAAACACCGGGCGCATTTGATTGAGAAGAGTGAGTTGAGGCATTGGAAGGATTTTTATGACGGAGGTCGGAAGTCAGAGGTCGGAAGTCAGATACCCGAAAGTTCAGAGACACTCTCATCCGACTTCAGACTTCAGACCTCTGACTTCACTGAACTAACTCAACTGCTGAATTCATATATCGCCGTTCCCTCAACCAACGGCTTCCTCCTCATCCACCAGCAGGCGGCACATGAAAGAGTGCTATACGAACAACTGAAAGCCGCCAGCAAGGACAAACCGGTAGCCACTCAGCGCAGTATGTTCCCTTCAACCCTGGAGTTAGTTCCTGCAGATGTTGCGGTCATGGAAGAAATTATGGGTGACCTGCAGTTTCTCGGTTACATCATTGAGCCATTTGGCAAGAACAGCTTTGTTATACAGGGCACCCCGGCCGATGTGGAAGCCGGCAATGAAAAATATATCATTGATATTTTGCTGGAACAATACAAGCACTTCAGCCCTGAAGTAAAGTTTTCCAAAAGGGAGAAACTGATCCGTTCACTGGCCAGGCAGCAATCCATTAAACCAGGGGTGAGGCTTGCTGAAAAAGAAATGCGGCAGCTCATTACGGATTTATTCGCCTGCGAACAGCCGAATGTATCGCCGGACGGGAGCCCCACTTACCTGGAGTTTAAGCAGGAGCAATTGGAGAGGATGTTTGGGAAGTAAAATAAGGAATAAAGAATAAGAAAGTGTTTCGTGCTATGCTATACTTCCTTCGTTTATAAGTTTTTCCTTTACTTCCTTATTTCTAATTTCTTATTCCTTATTTCTTATTCCTAATAGTTATTTTGAACTCCCTGAAGAAATTTTTCAATAGCTCTTCGCACATCAGTTGCATTACTTTGATGATTGTTTACAAGTGTAGAGAAGATCAGCAGTTTCCCTTTTTTAGTATATAAATAACCGCTGAAGGCTACGACACCCGATAGTGTGCCTGTTTTGCCATAGATATATCCGCTGTCGGTTTTGTAGTAATTGCTGATGGTGCCTTCGCCGCCGGTAGGGAAAATGACCCGGATGCGTTCCATACCAAACTCATACTTCATCTTGCTGAGAATAGCCACCAGGTCCTGCGGTGTGAACAGATTATACCGGCTGATACCGCTGCCATCCGCCCAACGTGGCTTTTGCGGAAGGTCCTTGAAATCTGTTTTGAGCAGGGTGTCAATTATCTTTTCATCATTCATCACTCCCAGCATTTCATTACTCACCATTAACAAGGATTGCTCCGCAAAAAAGTTATCGCTTCGGTGCATCATGGGTTTGAGGAGGGAGTCGGTGGGTTGGGAGTGGATTATTTTGGGATACTTTATTCTAGTCGGAAGTAAAGTATACCCAATGCCGGGACCATAGGCATAAGATATTTCCCTTTTCTGTAAGGTATCGCTTAGCAAAGATTCTATCAATCCTTTTTGGGGCAAAAAGGGGATTTCAAAAATCAAGTTGGAATACCGTCTTGCTTCAACAATATTCTCTGGATTTTGTTTTTGAAAAACAAATCGATTGTCATTATTATTCCTGGTAACCTTTACGGTCTTATCGTTACTTTTCTCAATGGTGAGATAATTCTTTGCAAAAAAAACAGGTTCCACACTTATTTCAGTACCATTTGCAACTTTGAAACGAACAATATTTCCATAAATTGGGAAAAAAGATCTTGGCGCCATATAACTTTCCTGAAAATCATTCCATGACCACCCATTTCCAAAATGTCTATCATAATATAATGGCATTACAAAATTCAATCGGTAAGAATTATTTCTTAAAAAATCAAAAACCGGTTGTTTTTTAAAATAAGGATGTAAAAATGTAGGATCCCCTGTCGGCTCAAATCTGATGAGGGTATCAGGGCCTTCGTCAGAATAAATAGCCATTTCATACCTCAAGCCCACCAAACTATCCCCCAGGTACTTCATTGCCGCATAGCAGGTAGGAATTTTTGTATTGCTGGCGGGTACAAAGTATTTATCGCCCTGGTGGTTGTAGAGGTATTTGTTGGCAGCCGGGTCAAAAATGCTGATGCCCACATGGGCGGCGGTAAGGGCTTTATTGCTTAAAACATCTTCATTGGCAGAACGGGCTATTTGTTTTTGAACGGAACAGGAAGAAAGAAAAATTATGAATGATGAATGTAGAATTATGAATTGATATACCCTGGTTGAAAAAAATCTTTTCATCTGAAACTGTTTTATAATTCTACATTCATAACTCATAATTCTACATTCATCACCCCCTCTCCTGCGCCCTCAGCCACCGCTCCGGTATCTCGTTGCTGCTGGCCAGCAGGTAATCCTTGTAACTGCAGGCGATGAATTTTTTATCGGGCAGCTGCATCCACCATCTCCCGGTCTTTTTGCTCTGCAGGAAAATGGTCTCCACTTCGGCAAAAGCCATGTGGTATTCGTTAAAAGAATCTTTCTCGTCAAGCGCTGCTTCCCGCCTGCCGCGGCTGCGGCCATCGAGTATGTACCAGAGCATGTGGCTGATCTGTTTGGCGGTGAGTTCATCCTTGTCATGCTGGGCATCGTACCCATAAATGCCGATCGTATTCACATGGGGGCTCATGCCGGCGTAGCGCATCAGCACACAGGCTTCTTCGCCGTTAAAACCATTGGGAGAGGCAGTAGTGGCCGGTGCATAGGCATAAGCGATGGCCGTCATGTCAAAACTCAGCATGTTGCTGTTGCGGATCACCGGCTCCATCTCATCAATGCTTTCCTTTACACTGCCCACCCGGTAGCAGTCGAAGCGGAGCCTGTCCAGCGTTTCCAGCATACGGGGGTGCACATAATAACTCTGGAAACCGATATGGTTGTAATGGCGGATATAATTGGGTTCACCCGTCAGCATTTCCATCAAAAAATTTTCATGGCGGAAAGGCGATTCAAGGTTTAAATCAATCAGCGCATCCACGCAACTGGCTTCGATGAGTTTTTTGTTTTCTGCATAGGCCTGGTACTGCGACAGCGTCAGGTCATGTGAGCCGCCAAGGATGATCACTGTTTTACCATCGCCGATCAGCTCCTGTACTACTGTTTTCAATGCGGCATACGAATCGGTGTATAAGGAACCCACCTTAATATTGCCAATATCAGCAATCTTTATATCCTGGTGCCAGTAATATAAATTGTAAAAATGACGGCGGATGATATCCGGCGCTTCGCTGTGGCCATGTATCAGCCCGCTGCCCCGCTGTTCGCCGCAACCAACGATCACCACTTGTGCCTCATCGAGGTCAGGAAAATCACTAATGTAAATGGAAACAACTTTACCTAACTGGCCCTCCTTATACCCTTCGTCATGTGATACTTCATGCAGGTTCACCGGGTCAAGGAAGTCGGAAATATTGAGATGGTCTGACATATGTGCAAGTTAAAGGAAAATGGCAAGTGGGGGCCGCCTTCGTCCCCACCAGCTACTCGCTACTTCCCATTTCCTATCTTTGCCGCCTTATGGAACAATTGCTGAAAAAGATTGAAGAATATAAAAAAGAGATTGGGGCCGCTGCAGCGCCTGATGCAAAAGCCGTAGAAGAATTCCGTATCAAATGGCTGGGAACAAAAGGCATTGTGAAGGAGATAATGGGTGAAATGAAAAATGTGACCCCCGATAAGAAAAAAGAAGCCGGGCAGTTGCTGAATGAATTCAAGCTTTTCGTTGAAAATAAATATGCTGAACTTAAACAGTCGGGAGTCGGGAGTCAGGAGTCAGGAGCCGAAAAGATTGATTTAACATTACCGGGAGATGATATTCCCCTGGGCTCCCGCCACCCGGTTACACTGATGCGCAACAGGATCGTTTCTATTTTCCAGCGTCTTGGTTTTGCGGTAGCCGAAGGACCGGAGATAGAAGATGACTGGCATAATTTCGGCGCACTGAACCTGCCCGAGCATCACCCGGCAAGGGATATGCAGGATACATTTTACGTACAGCAGAATCCTGCCTTCCTGCTTCGCACCCATACCAGCAATGTGCAGATACGGGAAATGGAAAAAGGCATCTTGCCAATCCGGGGCATTTATCCCGGCAGGGTTTATCGCAATGAAACAGTGAGTGCAAGAAGCCATTGCTTCTTTCACCAGGTGGAAGGATTATACATTGATGAGAATGTTTCCTTTGCCGATCTGAAGCAAACCTTATACTTTTTTGTGAAGGAGATGTATGGTAAGGATGTGAAGATCCGTTTTCGCCCTTCTTATTTTCCTTTTACCGAGCCCAGCGCCGAGATGGATGTGAGTTGCTTTATCTGCGGCGGCGAAGGTTGCAGTGTATGCAAGAAGACCGGTTGGGTGGAGATACTTGGCTGCGGCATGGTGCACCCTAACGTTTTATCCAGCTGCAATATTGACCCTGGCAAATACAGTGGCTTTGCTTTTGGTATGGGTATCGAACGACCGGCCATGCTGAAATATGGCATCAATGATATCAGGCTGTTCAGCGAGAATGATGTGCGGTTCCTGAAACAGTTTACATCTGCTATTTAATGACTAAAGGAGCCTTTCTTTTCAAAAAATATTTCATCCCCAGCTCCACACTGCTGTACTTAAAATCCCGGACACCCTGCTGCAACCGCAGCAACAGGCCGGTATTTTTAAATCTTTTTTCGGTTTGAGCTCTCAGCACAATGGGTTTGTCGCCGCCGCGAAAGTGATAGCCCAGGTACCCGGCTCCATAACCCTGAAATTTCCAGCCTTTTTTATTCCACTCCAGCCCGCTGCCAAAAAGAAAAGCATCGTTTTGACGGTGGCCGTCGCCGTTAAGTTGCCATACATAAAACCCCGCCATACCAATCCATTTAAGGTTGGGTGATAGTGGCTTGCCAAATGAAACATCAAAGTAATAGCCCATGCCATCGGTATATCTCGCTGTTTCCAAATCAGAACCGGCTGGATAGCGGTAACCGATCCGCAGGGCCAGCTGAATAGTCTTTTCCCATTTTCTCAGCAGGCGGATATTTGCATTCAGAATCACATCACCCCTGGCGACATTATCATAATAATGAGTATAATACACATGCCGTTCTTTCTTCAGGGAATCGTTCATCCGATAAAATTCAACCGGGATATACGCCATGTCAAGAGAAACCACATCCTTTACCAGGCAGTAGTTGCCGTACAAAGCTATATTCTGTGTCTTGTCTCCTCTTGAAAAATGCAGGTGGCCGGTTGCCCCGATGTAAGTATTGCTGTCAACGTCGCCGTTACCAGTAAAGGGGACTGCCAGTGCATTAGGACCCATATATCTTGCCTGGGTATTGATATATTTAGACCAGTGGCTTACGCCGTCCCAGTTTACTGTTTGTGCCCATTGCTGCTGCGTTTGGCCAAAGCCGCTGCTGAAACAACAAACCACAAAGAGGGCAGTTACGATCCTCATAATAAGGCGACAGGATGATAAAGCAGACATAAGCCTGCAAAATACTACTTCGTCTCTTTTATAAGAAACTTCGCAGTATGATGTAAAAAAAGGCCGCCATTAACGGCAGCCTTTCTAATATCTTCTTTACTAATCAGCTATTTCCTGGGCTGGTAAAAGGCGAGCACCAGCGAAGTGGCGATGGTGACCCACAAGCCTATTCCATAGTTTTTGCCAATAGATTTTAGTATGAGATCAAACTTCGCACCTTCGATAAGCGGGTTGATGAACATCATGTACAACAGTGTAAGCAGCGGAATGAGGCAAAGCAGGCCCCTGCTGAGCATATAATTTTCATTATTCACAGCGCCGATCAGGAGCAGCAACCCTGACAGGGGAAAAAGCAGGAAAAGATATTTCTGCCAGTTGCCCTCTTTGGCTGTTATAAAATCAAGACCACTCGCTCCCCCCCTGCCCTCATAATTGTAAAAAGGCAGGAAGAAACTGGCAATTAAAAGCACTGCCAGGATGATGGTAAGCATTTTTCTGTCCATGTTGGTTGGTTTTAGGTGAATAATTATTTCGAGTGTCTGTGTCAGGTTTTGTTAGCCGACATCCGTTTGTAGCAGAAGAAAGCTGCAACTAAAAATGCGACAACAGCCACATAGAACCAGGGGGTGAACGCCAGCGTCGGTTTCATATTATCCATTGTGTTGCCGATTTTGTCAAGCCCCATTGAATCAGCTCCTTCTCCGGCCTTTTCGGCTGCTTCCTTTGCAAGCCCGTCATTAAACCATTTCTTTAAATCAAACATGAAGGCAATCAAAGCACCGGCGCCCAAAACTCCGGTTATCACACCTGCACCGCTTGCAGCCTTTGAACCGGCCAGTGATGCCAGTAATCCCAATACAGCAAGACCTAAAGCAGCGAGAATAAAAATCTGTGCATTGCCTTCTTTCTTACCACCTGTTTTGGTATTCATGTCCTTCATCATATCTTTTCCGTAGCCGCCGGCAAATTTCCATTCCTTGCCCATGGCAAACTGAAGCCCTGATTTATTCATTAAAGCAGATCCGCCGCACTTGATTTCTGAAAGCGGAAGCAAAAACATCAGAATTGCAACAATAAAAGCAACTGATGACGGAATAGAAGTTCCGAACATACCGCGGGGTGCTGTAGCCGGTGCATAGTTAATCGGGGGAGGAGTTGGCTGGTTGGTGTCCATAAATAAATTTTGGCTTAAGGTAAGTGAAACTTGCCATAAATCACAACCTTAAAATCCACAGCAAATACTGCTGCTGCAGTTTTCACCAGGACAACACAGTACCCAGTATCTTTACAGCTCTAAGGAGTTCAGAATGAGTATCAACACCCTTTGTATCTGCGGGGCCGGCACCATGGGCAGCGGCATTGCACAGGCTGCGGCGCAGGCCGGCTTTTTTACCCTGTTGTATGAGCTTAACCCGGTCGTGCTGGAAAAAGCCAAAACAGGCATCACCACAAGCCTGCAAAGCCTGCTGGAAAAAAATAAAATTACCGCGGAGGAAAAAGAAAGGGTCATCAGCCGCATTCAGTTCACCAATGACCTGCAAACCTGCCTCGCCGATGTATTTATTGAAGCTGTGGTGGAAAAGCCGGAAATTAAGGTGGCATTGTTCAATCAACTGGCGGAGATCAACCACAGCGAATGCATTTTTGCCAGCAATACTTCTTCTCTTTCCATTACAAAAATTGCAGAACAGGTGCAGCGGCCCGAAAGGGTGATTGGCATGCACTTTTTCAACCCCGCCACCATCATGAAGTTAGTGGAAGTGGTGAATACCCCCTTTACCAATCAGCAAACCACAAAAACAGTGGTGGCGCTGGCCCGGCAAATGAACAAAGTACCGGTGATATGTAACGACTCACCGGGTTTTATCGTAAACCGGGTGGCCCGCCCCTATTATATTGAGGCGCTGCGGCTGGCTGAAGAAAAGCAGGCTGATTTTATATATATAGATACACTGATGGAAGCTACCGGTTTTAAAATGGGGCCGTTCCGGCTGATGGATCTAATCGGTAATGATGTGAACTATTCTGTCAGCTGTTCTGTATATGAACAGATGAACCAGCCGGAGCGGCTGAAACCATCTTTCCTGCAAGAACAAAAAGTAAAAGAAGGGAGGCTTGGTAAAAAAAGCGGAGGGGGATATTATCCATATTCAATGATCAATGATCAATAATCAATAATCAATTTTCAATGGTTCTCATTACAGGCGGCACAGGTTTTCTTGGCGCATATATCATTAAAGAACTGACAGAAAAAGGATATGCTGTGAGGGCCATCCGCCGCTGTGCAAAACTCCCTTCATTTATTTCTGCTGACATACTGAATAAAGCCGAATGGGTGGAAGGAGACGTTCTGGATGTGGTATCGCTGCAGGATGCCATGGAGGGGATAGACACCATCATTAATGCTGCTGCTGCTGTTTCGTTCACTAAGAAAGAACGGAGGAATATGTACCAGGTGAATGTGGATGGTACGGCCAATGTGGTGAACATAGCGCTGGAAAAAAAAATAAAACGGCTGGTACATATCAGTTCAGTGGCTGCGCTGGGAAGGACAGCCGGCGGGGGCCATGTAAATGAAGAAAAGAAATGGGAAGAAAGTAAGGTGAACACACACTATGCCAAAAGCAAATACAAGGCAGAGCTGGAAGTATGGCGGGGCATCGGCGAAGGACTGGAAGCGGTGATACTGAACCCCAGCACCATTCTGGGCTATGGCGACTGGAATACCGGGAGCTGCGCCATTTTTAAAAATGTTTATAAAGAGTTTAGGTGGTACACACCCGGGGTCAATGGATTTGTGGATGTGGAAGATGTGGCAAACGTTACCGTGAGGATGATGGAAAGCAACATTTTGGAAGAACGCTTTATTGTAAACGGCGATACCTGGCCGTTCCGGCAACTGCAGGATACTATTGCTGATAACTTTAAAAAGAGAAGGCCCGCAAAAGAAGCGACCCCTTTTTTGCTTGGCATTGCCTGGCGGATTGAAAAGATTAAATCACTTTTCAGCGGCGAAAAGCCATTGCTGACCAAAGAAAGTGCAAGGGTGGCGGTCAGCAAGACATGGTTCGAAAACGATAAATTACTGAAGGCACTTCCGGGCTTCTCCTTCACGCCGCTGGAAGAAACCATCAAAAAAGCCTGTAAAAAATACCTTGAACCGGCCCGGTAATTGCAACCAATAATTTTTAGGAGCTATCTTTATCCCGAATCTTCATCTATGCAAAAACCCCGCTTACTTCTGTCGCTGTTCTTTATCGGATTTTCTTTTTGCACAAAAGCGCAATTTGTGATAACAGGCACCGTGCTGGACTCGGCCTCCAAAGAGCCGCTGGCAGCCGCTTCGGTGTTTTGCCAGAATACCACACTGGGCACCGCCACCAATAAACAGGGCGAGTTCTCCCTGAGCCTGAAATCCGGCGGCTATGATCTTATTTTCAGCTATACCGGTTACCAGACGCAAACCATCCGTGTCTCCGGGAATAACAGGCTTGACATCCTGATGGTGAAAGAAGAAAAGAGTATGGGAGAAGTGGTGCTGAGAAACACTTTTGAGGTAGCGGATGGTCTTGCCAGATACGGTGATTTTTTTATGAGCAATTTCATCGGCGCCACACCCAATGCTGCCCGTTGTGTGCTGCAAAACCCCGAAGCGCTGAAATTTTATTTCTACAAAAGAAGTAACCGGCTGAAAGTGCTGGCCACTGAGCCGGTGAAGATTGCCAACCATGCACTTGGTTACAACCTGCACTATCAGCTGGATTCCTTTGTGTATTATTATAACAGCAACAGCAGTACCTACCGGGGGTATTGCCTGTTTACAGAAATGGAAGGAGGCGACAGCCTGAAAACGGTAAGGGCCCGGGCAAGAAAAAAAGCTTATGAAGGTTCTAAACTGCATTTTATCCGCAGCTATTACGACAGTACCGTAACTGAGGATGGCTGGATCATTGACCTGCTGGATGAAAACAATGATAAAAAATTTAATAAGATAACCGATGTATATGATTCAGCATATTATAATGTGGCGGTTAATGTGAAGGATAGTATTGGTGCGGACAGTGTGGTGCATGTTGTTCCGGCCGGGCCGGAGCAGGTGGAAATATTCTATCCAAGAAAAATCAGTATCACCTATACGAAGAAAAGCCCCGAGAAAGAATACCTCGCAAAAATGAAACTGCCCAAAGGGATACCCTATTGTATCTCCTATATTGATATAAAAGACTGGATAGCGATAACAGAAAACGGCTATTATTTTGAACAGAAAGACTGGATAAACCAGGGCTACTGGAGCTGGAAAAATCTCGGTGATCTGCTCCCGTATGATTATACTCCGTAGATTAAAAGGTTTATAGGTTTATTCAGGCAAACCGGCTTACTCAGCCTTTGAAACTTTTTAAACATCTTAAACTTGTTCAACTTTTTTTCCCCATCACCTTTTCCCAGAGTTGCGGTATTCTTTTTATCCAGACAAACTCTTTCATCTTCTCTCTTGCCTCCTCCACCGGTGAGCCGAAATACACTTTGCCGCCCGCAATGGAGTCCTTCACACCGCTTTGCGCATAGATGATTGCATCTTTACCGATGGTGAGGGTTTTGCTCACACCTACCTGGCCCCAAAGGGTGACATTATCTTCAATAGTGCTGGCCCCGGCAATACCCACCTGTCCCGCAAAGAGACAGTTCCTGCCCACTACCGTATCATGCCCTATATGTATAAGATTGTCCATCTTGGTGCCTGCGCCGATGATGGTGTCATGACTTACACCCCGGTCAATAGAGCAGTTGGCCCCTATTTCCACCCCGTTTTCTATAATCACCCTGCCGCAACTGTTCATTTTCTTATAGTGGATATCCCGGCTGGTCTTTTTATTATAATAAAAAGCATCGCTGCCGATAACTGTTCCTGCCTGGATGATGACATCATCGCCAATGATGCAGTAATCCAGTATGGTAACATGAGGGTGGATGATGCAGTTTTTCCCAATGATTACCTGATTTCCGATATAGGTATTCGGCATAACGACTGTTCCCTCCCCCACCGATGCCGAATCACTGATCATTTTCATCGAAGGGGTGAATGGCCGGTAGTGGTTGACTATTTTCAGGTATGCCTCAAAAGGTTCAACCACCACCAGCAGCGCCTTGCCATCCGGAAAATCAGTTTCCTTGTTGATGATGATAAACGTAGCGGCAGAATGGATACAGGTATCATAGTATTTGGGATGATCCACAAATGCCAGATCGCCTGTTGAGACTTTATGTATTTCATTGATGCCGGTTACCAATCCTTCTCTGTTGCCCAATAGCCTGGCGCCAATGATTTGTGCAATGGTTGTAACCGGAACAGGATTTGCAAATCGCATGGTGATAGATTTTAACTGTTAAAGCCTGCATCCTTTCTGCAAGAACAGGTACGATAAGGATGAAGCGGTACAAAGGTAATATCCTGCCAAATGGGGTTTCATGGTAAAAAAGGTGGTTTTATGGCTTTATTCCGCTGGTGGTTAAAAAAAAATTTTAAGGTGTGTTCCGGGCATTCAGCAGGAGTTTTCGAAACAATAATAATGGCTGAACATAGTGTTGCTTAAAAAATATTTTTTGGTACAGAACATTAAGCTGAAAAATCAGTTCAATGAAATACACGACTGGCAAGGGTTTCATTAAACTGAAAAAACCGATGGTCAATCATGTTCATATGCTGAATCTTGTTTATTGGTATGCACCATCTTCATTTGTATGTTTTTAACCGCCGGTTTATCCACAGCAACAAGTAAAATGTTAATAAAATATTTTGGAAATATTTTTTGATTAAACAAAATTATTTTTAATATTGTGTCGGGAAATTTATTTCCCGGTACTTACTAACCCATCCATATAAATGTCCCTCTCCGCAAAACGGAGGGGGATTTTTAATTTACCTCACCTCGAACTTCGTTCCCAACCTTCGCTTCGCTTGGTTGCTCCTGAAAGGAGAGGAACCACACACAGCCCCTGCTTACCGAAAAGTCATTTGATTTCCGGGAAATACTTTCAGAGATGTTTATCCATTAAAAAACTTTAAAATCTGCTGCCCGGTTTTCAATAAGTCATTAATCAATAAATAAAAATACCTTTATGGCTGTTTAAAAAAACAGTATGCTGAAATCAATGACCGGTTTTGGAAGAGCCGAAAAAAATGTGGGTGATAAAACTTTTCTGGTGGACATCAAGTCGCTGAACGGAAAGCAGTTTGAGTTACAGTTGAAATTACCGTCCATCTTAAGGCCTTTTGAATTTGATATCCGCAGGCTGCTTTCCGAAAAATTAGGAAGGGGAACTGTTGACTGTAACATCAGCTTAAAAGATACAGGCAATGCAAGGCCGGTTACTATTAATACCGATCTTGCCAAAGCCTATTATAAGCCTCTTGCCGATTTATCAGCAGCCCTGAACCTGGACCCCTCCCATATCCTCAGCACCCTGGTAAAACTGCCTGAAGTGATAACCCCCAGCAGCGACACCCTTTCTGACCCTGAATGGGCTGATTTTCAAAATGTACTGCTCACCGCCCTTGACAACCTGAATGAACATCGTCTGGAAGAAGGACGGACACTGGAGGAAGACCTGCTGAACCGCATTGCCAATATTGAAACCCAGCAGGCAGAGGTAATAAAACTGGAACCCCAGCGCAAACAAAAGATAAGGGACGGCATCACCAAACTGCTGGAAGATAATGTGGGCAAAGAAAACTACGATGCTAACAGGCTGGAACAGGAGCTTATTTATTATATCGAAAAGATTGACATCAGCGAAGAGCAGGTGCGGCTGAAGAACCACTGCGATTACTTTAAGTCGCTGCTGGCAGAAAACGGGGAGTCGAAAGGGAAAAAACTATCCTTCATACTGCAGGAAATAGGGCGGGAGATCAATACCACCGGCTCCAAGGCTTATGATGCCATCATCCAAAAATCGGTGGTGCTCATGAAAGATGAACTGGAAAAAGCAAAGGAGCAGGTACTTAATGTGTTGTAAAGCCCCCTTAATCCCCCGCAGGGGGACTTGCGGAAAGGCTTTACATTTGTAAAAACTTCAATCAGTTGAAAACCCGGCTCCGGATTTTGTATTTCCTATTGCTAATTTTATTTTTCTTTTCTTCCTGTCAGACCATTGACCTGTACGAAAAAACAGCCGCCATCCCCGGGCATAAATGGAAGAACAGTTTTAAACCTTCTTTTACTTTCGTCATTAAAGACACAGCTGTTCCATATAAGATTTTTGTAACCCTGCGGCACCGTGATAAATACAACTATAATAATATTTATATCAGCCTTACCACCCGGCAGCCCGGGCAGGACAGCACCCAAACTGCTATGTACGACCTGAAACTCGGTAATGATGAAGAAGGATGGAAAGGGAGCGGCATGGATGATATTTATGAACACCGTATCCCGCTAACACCGGAAACAACCGACTTCTACTTCAGAAAGAAAGGCAATTATACTTTCGCTATTGAACAAGTAATGCGGGAAGACCCGCTGGAACATGTGATGAATGTGGGGCTCCGCATTGAAAAAAAACAACCCTGATGCCTGCCAGCAGCCGGAAAAAATTACAACGGGCCACCGTCATCTACTGGATGCTGCTCCTTTATATCATTGCGGCGCTGGTGTGGTGGTTTATTTCACTGGAAAATCAAAATAAACAGATTGCACAAACGGAATACAATAATCTGCAGCAGCAAAAAGATTCACTTAATGCCGGACAGCTTGCCGAAAAAACTGCGCTGATAGAAAATCAGAAAAAAAGAAACACTGCCAAGTACTTTGCCGAGGGTGTTGCCTTCCTGATACTCATCCTGGTGGGCGCCGCTTTTATCTACCGTTCTGTCCGCCGCCAGTTCAATATGCAGCAACAGCAGCAGAATTTTATGATGGCCGTTACCCATGAACTGAAAACACCTGTTTCGGTGGCCCGGTTAAATCTTGAGACATTACAGAAATACAACCTCGACCCGGAAAAACAAAAAAAACTGATACGGAACACCCTTGATGAAACGGCAAGGCTGAATTTTCTGACCAATAATATCCTCATTGCTTCACAGCTGGAAGGCGGCAGTTATAAATCAGCCAACGAGGAGCTTGATCTTTCTGACCTGCTGAAAGACTGTCTGAATGATTTTCGTAATCGTTTTCCCGAACGGGTGTTTAAAGACGATATAGAGCCCGATGCGGGCATCAAAGGCGACCCGCTGCTGCTGCAGATACTCATCAACAACCTGCTGGAAAATGCCATTAAGTACTCACCAAAGGAATCGGCAGTGAAAGCGGTGCTGAAAAATTACAGGTCGGGTACAGAACTGCAGATCATTGATGAAGGGCCGGGCATACCGGATGAAGAAAAGAAAAAAATCTTCACCCGTTTTTACCGCATTGGCAATGAGGCCACCCGAAAAAAACAGGGAACCGGGCTGGGGCTCTATCTCTGCCGCATCATAACTCAGGATCATAATGCCGACATTTCGGTGACAAATAATGAACCCGCCGGCAGTATTTTCGCAGTTGTTTTCCGTGTCTGAGCGCCCCGGTCTGGCACATAGAAATAATTAATTAGAAGTCCGGCGGAGACCGTAAGAC
>JBQTHS010000013.1:0-19346 GCA_052389635.1 Bacteroidota bacterium
AGCTTAGAGATTTTGTTTTTGAATCAGAGCCAGAACCTTCCTTTGTGCAGGGCCAGCTGGCTTATGCCTGATCGCATAATCACACTTTCTCTACTTCCAATGTTGCGCCCGTATATTCTGTTACGATCCTTGCTGCACTATCGTCTTTGGCCGCAGCCATAAATGTTTGTGCCACCACTTTCAATCCATCGTCCCTTCTCTCCGGCATCAATGATGTGCGGACAAGCGGAGTCATATAGTCTGTTTCAAAACCATGCAGGGCCTTGTACACATCCACGAACAGGCCGAGCTTCTCCAGTGCTGCCTGCTGATCCGGCACACCGGCCCCGTCAATAACCATCAGGTCTTCATACGGGTCAATCGCAGTCCTTACCGTTATCTGCACTACTACCTGTTGGTTGCCATGCGTTTCATCCTGGCATTCTGGAAAGCTGATGTCAATAAGACTGCAAGGGAATTGCACCGGGTAATTTTCTTCGGGGATCTCCAGCTGACCATACTCCAGTTCTATCCATCGCATGGTTGCTACTTTATCAGTTAGCCGGTCGCTTACATCTTTGTATATTTTATCTATCATATGAAAAGGTTGAATTTACTTTTGCTGTTATAAGCCGCTTGATCTGCATTGACAAGTACCTGCTCTCTCCCATAAATTGGCGTCTGGGCAGGTTCATTCTTTTGCTATGTTCTTTCACCTGCGTTTCCCCGGTCAATGTTTTTACTGTCTTCATTCTTTCTTTGCCCGTAGCCACTTTTCCTTTATTGAACCGTTTTCTTATATGCGCTGGCACCACTACTGTTCCTATGAATCCATAATTATGCGCCGCTGCATACGGTGTATCATTGCCAACAGTTACACTGTTCGGTGTCGTGCTGATGATCCTGTTGCCTCTCCGCAATCTTCCTGTATCTACTAATATAGCCCTGCCTTTGTTTCTTTTTGATCCTGGTTTCCGGGCTTGCCAACCTACAGGATAATTATCAAGCCAGTTCTGCTCCTGGAATCTTTTTTTGGTAAAGGCCACCATAATCACACCTACCTGGTAGGGCAGCACTGCCCACACCTGCCTGAATTTTACAGCCACTATTTTTAAATCCGTTTGCATTTACTATATTTGTGTGGGGATTCAGATCAGCCCCGGATTGCATATCCGGTGTGCGATGGCTGAATCCCTTTTTATTTTAATGCATCTACTATTGAAAAAACTTTTTTATTTCCATTGTACATTTCCCTCACACAAATAAAACTCGGTTCATTCTTGATCGTCGTTTCAAAATAGTGCCACATCTTTATAGACAGATTCCCTTTTACATCCGGCAGGCTTTTTACATGTCTGGATTCGGCAAGTATTTTATCCAGAGAATACACCGCATAGTCTTTTTGTTCTTTGTATTTATGCGGCTGGTTCACCAATTCCTTTAACCCCGAATTATCAAACCCAACTTTACCAATGGATGTATTTACCTGCACATTTTTTCCCACCAGGTTAAACCTGCCCCAATTCCGAATTCTCTTTTCTCTCATCCTGTCTGCCTTCCTCATTATATCTTCCGGTGCGCCATTATAGTAAGGATGATCTTTTGGAAATGCAAGCCCATACTTCGCCATATTGGTTTGAAATATTTCAGGCACATCAGCCGGTGGTATTATTTTCTCCATTGGCGTTTCTGTTCCTCCATTCAGCTGTGTTACATCGCAACGGCAATTCCAGCCATTTGGAGGGTAGTAGGTGTCCCAAAAACTATCTCCTACTTTTCTTATAATACCATCAAGCTCTCTGTGGGCTGGCCTAACTCTTGAATCACCAACAGTATCATAGCGGAGATATGGCGCCGCTTTTTTATTGGCTTCAAAGTCCACCCACTTACCGGCCATCTGTGAAGAAGCAATGGCGCTGTTATATTCTGTCTTCAGGTTTTTATCAAGATATACCCCCGATATTTTCATTGCCTCATCCCTGAAATCTTTAAACTTGCGCAGCAATCCGTTCTCATCCCGCAGTGCCATGCTCATGCTTCTTATCATCTGGTAATTTTCTGCGGCCGAAAAATGAAAAACATTTGTTTCCAGTGCAGACAGCATTTGTTGATCAGGCGTATCGAAATCTATCTTTGGGAAATCTTTTCCAAACCCTTTAATGATAGCCTTTCTAAGTTCTTCTGCTACCAGGTTCGTCATTACCGGATCAATGTTTCCATAGGTAATAGTTCCATTATACAATCCTTTAGCAATGCGTTCCGCTTCTTTTTGTAACGCTTCGGGTATTGCTTCGTTAACCATAGAAGTAATACCGCCGCATACCGCACACACCAGCCCGTAAATGGCCTGCAGGTCTTTATTCCGCATTGCTGGCCGTCCCATCCCTGTGAACGGCCTTAGTCGAAAAAACCGTCTTTATTTGCGGGAATGAATGGATTAGCTGCCGGTTCTTTCTTCGCCAGCACCGGCACATTATATTTTTCAACAAAATAATTGGTATCAATATCAAAATTGTTCAGCAGCATCTCTTCGATCTTTATCTGCTCTTCCACGGTGTACTCAACCGTATCATCAAACTTAAACTTAGCTTTTTCCCAACCCTTAAAACCATTCCTGATCATAAAAGGGATAAGTTGATCATTGATGCAGATGCGGAGGCTGGTAGTAAAAAAATTAATCACCTTCTCCTGTATCACCAGGTGTGTTTCACTCTGGCTCTTGCTGCTGCCGTTATCTGTTGTCATTGTTTGGTGAACAATTGCCTTGCTCATCTCACTGTTGGCCCTTTCAATTCTTTTATCATACACCTGCCAGGCATCGCTGCGGGTGGTTTCCTTTATCTCTATCTCTGTGCCATCCGGGAACATACCCCATGCAGCTGCTCCCATTTTCTGCAGCATCTCTGAAATATCATTCCTGTCTTTAGGATTAGTGCTGCTGGTTTTGCCGATTCGTAAAGGCATCCCGAATATTTCTGAGAACTTATCCCAGAAAGAGAGTATGTTTTTCTTTGCCAGGGCCTGCGGAGCCACCGCATTGTAAAGGCCAAGATTCTTTTTATTGCCAATGCCAAGGCAAATATTGTTATAAGGCGGCACCGTATAATCAATGCCGTTGCTGTAGTGATCCCCCATGTTTTTAACAAACACATGATGCTCCGGTATTACATGGTCGGCATCTACCACTTCAACTTCGCAATACTTTTTTACTCCATCAGTTTCTTCTATTGCCCCGAACTCAACGAGCCGGTAACCCCAGAAATAGCTTTCAATTACATACTTACAAAAATCAATAAACCATTGCTTGTCTTCAAGTGTTTTTTTCAGGCCTTCAATTTCCTTATCGGTATCACGGTCAACAATAATATAGACCTTTTGCAATACTTCTTTGCTTATCTGACCAATTACAGCAATCAGGTGGTTATCTATTTCCACATCACGGTAAACGGCATTTAGTAAAACACGGTTAGGATATTCAACACTAATGGCCCTTTGCCATGCAGCCCGCCATTTGGCAATATCCTGCCTTGTCAAAAATTTTGTTTGCTCCACCAGGTCAATCAATACTCTTTTCAGCCGCTCTTTTTCTTTTCGGTCGCTCAGCATGTTCACCAGGCGTTGCTGGTCTGCTGTAAGTGTTGGACTGCCTGTTGCAGCTTCTCCCTTTTTATTTTTTAGAAAATCAAAAAAAGCCATATCAAAGATTTGAAGTTTTATAATCAATAACTGCTTCCAAGGGATTCCTCGCTGCCCCATTGCATCGGCCCGCCATCACCGCTGGTTGCTGGCGGATCTGTCTCAGCCGGTACATCCAACCCTACAGGCGACAGCTTACCTGCCTGTATCTTTTCCAGGTCTTCAATAGCTTTCTCATAATTGTCTTTTATCACCTGCGTCATCTTTCGTGGGTTGTGGATGGAATAGATATAATAAGTGCATATTGACAAACCGATCCTGAGCAGGAATTTATTTCTTGCATTTCCGGTTTTGGCAAAAACAGCAGCCACATCATACCGGCCATTCAGATAACCGGCCATCTCATCAATTGTGCTATTGATGTTGGCAGTAATCTTGGCATCATCATCCTTTGTCAATGCATCCAGTATCTCCACATGAACAGACTGATCAAAATCTATCTTGTCTATAAAAGCCATTGTGCTTAGTTTAAATGAAAAATAATCTCCTGTTGAAGTGTCTTACTTTGAAAAACATTCACCACACCGGTGAGCAATCTTTCTTTTAATTCTTTTTCTGTCATACATTAATTGGTTATGTACACCGCCATCCTTTCAATGTCCTGGATGGTTGTGCCTTTTTTGAAATACTTTTTATTGCTGCTCATAAGGCTCTTAACAGCCGCTTTCGTTACAGCTTTATATCCGCCGGGGAAAAGCAGCACATAACATTTATAACCCCGTTGTGTCTTTACAATCTTTGCATGTTGGATTGCTCTCTTCAGGCTCCTGGCATATTTTATTTTTCTATACCAGAATCCTTTTATCCAGTTTAGTATTACCATTGGTGTATGTTTTTATCGTAGCCGATAGTTGGTTTAAATCTTTGAACAAAGGTCTTTTTATCAAGCCTGTACCATGCGCCTTCATCTGCATCCGGAGCATCATCATTAATGCTGCTTCCTTTTTCAAATCCCATGTATTGAATCAACCCGGTTTGTGCATCAGGGCTTTTTCTATGGTCTTCGTTCCAGATAACATGACCTCTTTCATACATGGGTGTCATGCTTTCTATTCTTGCAAATTTGTCCGGCTTCTGCCGCTTATCACCACGAATAGGCAGATAATAACCCCTCAATTCTGCCTCTGCATCAAAGTCAGCATAGAACTGATCCTGGAGAAATACATCTTCCATCCAGAATTCAACTTCTGCTTTTTGGCTATCGGGTAATGACTCATAGAGATCATACATCCACTTCACCGCTTGTGTGATGGTGGTTTGTCTTACGAATGATTTGATCAGATGTTTTTTAATGCCAATCTTTCCCCAAAAGCGAATGGCTTTAAAATCATTGCTGGTTGTGCTTTTATAGGAAGGGTCAAAATATACAATCTTCGCATCGTACATTTCAAGCGGCATTATTTTATCCCAATGAATCCACTCGGCTTTGAATCGCTTCCCTTTCAATACATACTTGTGGAAGTATTCTCTCAATGCCAGTATGCTGCCGATTATATTGAACCTTCTGTGTAATGCTTCGGCAGTAAATTTTTGCCACCAGGTAGGCTTGCCGGTTAATGTGCCATCAGTAGTAGCGTAAATCTTTGAATGATAAAGTCCGGGCCTTATTGGGTCACCTTCATCTACATCACCAACAATATGCGCCAGTATCTGTTTCGGATGAAAACGGTTGCCAACCATCATAAACCGGCTACGGCGAATATCCAATGCGCCATAAAACGCACCGAGCAACCAGTCAACCACCTGCATTACCCTTGTTTGATTGTTGACAATAATATCATCATCTATATCATCGCTCAATCCAAGATTAGGACGCTTGCCTTTGTAGCGAACACCACGGGGAGACTGTCCACGGCCAAGAGCCAGGTACATCACATTGTCCTTAGTAACAAAACTTCCTTCTGTCCACATCCCTTCATTGTACTGATCGCCAAAATCATTTATAAAAAGCTGGTTAAACTCCAGTTCTGCTTGCAAGTCACTCAGCAATCTCTTTGCCGCATCTTCGCTCTTGCTGGTCACCATCATTCCATCAACCTCACCATGAATCTTTAGCCATAATGGCAGAATGATTCCACAATGCACTGACTTGGCGTGTTCTCTCGGCCATTCTGCAACGCCGAAAAAATTCCTATCTTTTAATACAGCTTTTGCCCATTCATTATGGAAGTCTGCATTCTTGATTGTCTTCCCTGTTTCTTTTTCGTATGCATAATGCGGGAAATAGTATTCAGAAAAAAATTGATAATCTTTTTTGGCACGGGCTATCCGTTTGCTGATCTCGTTCTGCGATTCAACATTTTTTATCACCGTCATTTCCTGTATATGACGGCAATGATCTTCCCATCTTTTTATGGCATCCGTTTGTTCACTCATTGGCCGGAACTCATTCTTTGTGTTACATAATCGTTTTGGAGTTTGTTGATCAGCTTGACTGTATCAGGTATAAGTTGTTTATCTTCCTGCATACGCAAGAGCAGGTATTTATTAAAACCAGTAAAGGTTTCAATGTTGTAAACCACGTTATTCTTCTTGTCGAGTTTCTCAATAGTATTAGCCATTTTTACAAGGTCATCCGGGAGCTTTGACATATCTGCCCCTTCCTCCATAGCATCTTCAAGAATTTTATTCAGCGTTGTAAGGCACTTATTTACCAGTTCATCACGGGTAATTGTTCCGGCAGTTCTTTTATATTTCCACTTTCCTTTTGTGGCCCAATCTGAAATAGTTTTTGGGTTTAAATCCAGTTCCACGGCAATCAACTTTTGTTCAGTTCCTGCCATGTACATCAGGTAAGCCAATTGCTCTTTATCCTCGTATTCCTTTTTTGTGAGTTGCTTTTTTCGTTTTACTGCTTTGCTCATTTGATTATAAGTGTACAGCAAACTTACCCTGCGAAGCAGGGTTTTGCAGAATAGATAATTAGTGATGCAACTTTATTGTTGAATCGTTCAATTTTAATCAGGCGTGATGTATTCCTGATTTGCAGCAGGTTTTACCTGCTTCTATGTTTGTGCTTCAATTCTGTTGAACGCAACACATTTTCATGAAGAAAGTAAAATTCTGGATAGTTAATGAACTCAGCACACAGGCAGCGGAAATCCTGATGTATGGCTACATCGGAGAGTATGAAGCTATTGATGATGCTGTTTTTCTCATGGACTTGCGAAACTTAGAAAGCAAGTACAAAGACATTACTATCCGTGTGAACTGCGGCGGCGGTGATGTGTATAAAGGCATGGCCATCTTCAATGCCATCCGGCAAAGCAAAGCAAACATATACATTAAGATAGATGGAATTGCTGCAAGCATGGGAGCTGTATTCCCTCTGGCTGCGCCCAAAGGAAAAGTATCAGCCAGCAAATATGCCCGCATTATGACACATCGTGTAAGCGGGATTGCCATCGGCAATGCAGATGACCTGAGAAACCAGGCTACCGAGATGGAACAATGGGAAGATAATATCAGTGATGTGATCGCTACCAGGACGGGAACCAAAAAGGAAGATGCGAAGAAAAAATATATCGTAAACAAAGACCGCTGGATAAGTGCAGAGCAGGCACTTGCTGAAGGTTTAATTGATACGATATACGATGCTGACCCGGTTGATGTACCGGCAGATAATAACCCGGAAAACGTTTTCAATTCGTTTCAGAAAATATTCCTGAATAAGTCACAACAATCTCAACCTAAAAAATACAAAATGAAAAAAGAGCTTCTTAAAAAACTCAACCTGGCAGACGATGCGTCGGATGACGCTATTGATGCTGCTGTTGAAAAAGTGTTGACTGAAAAAGAAACTGCCGACAATGCCGCAAAGACAGCATTGAAAGCTAAAGCAAAAACATTGGTTGATGGCGCTATAGCTGCAAAAAAACTGACTGAGGCTGACCGTGCAGAATATGAAGGAATGGCAGAAACCAATTACGAATTTACCGCCAAGGCGATTGAAAAGATTCAGGCTGTAAAAAGCATTACCAGCCAGCTGACTCCGAAGAAGGAAAAGAAAGGGGAGGGCGCTGCAGCCGAAGAAGAGAGTGATTATGAAGCATTGCTTGCAAAAGGAAAAGATGCAGTGGCGGAGTACAAGAAAGAGAATTTCAGTGAGTATAAAAAAATGTGGGAGGCACATTATAAAGCTCCTTACCCGGAGCCTAATGCTTAAATAGCCAATACCGCCAACGGCAATGTCTGCGAAAGCCACAATGCCGCTGGCAAGGCCTCCAGATAGGTAGCAACAGCAAGCAAACTATCAAAAAAAAATTGACAATGAAAAAAGGAAATCCGTTTTTAAGCGTAATTAATGCAGCCCTCTTTGCTGTTGTATTCGCATTTGCCTTCACCCTGTTTTTGGGAGAAGAGACCTTCTGGTATATAGCCGGAGGATTGTTTTTATTCTCATGCATAGCAGGTTCAACAAACTATAACGCCGGTGCGCTGCGTGATGGCGTTTATGTTGAAGCATGGCTTGGCGAATTGGTTAAGCGTTTCCGTTTCAAACGGGATTGGCTGAACAAAATTCCCCGCTATGATCAGCATGTAAAAAATAAAGTAATTCACCTGGTGGATATTGGTGCAGACCCGGAGGTCTTCATTGATTTGGTAATTGATGAACTGAACCCGGTGCCTACCAGCACCCGTACTGACCAGGATATTCCTATCTCTTTAAATCGTTACGATTCTGAGAATACCAGGGTAAGCCTGACTGAACTTCGTTCTATCAGCTATGATAAAATGGCGGTCACTCTTGACCTGCACATGAATGCTATCAGCGATAAGGCGGCTAAGAGAGCAGCGTTCAATCTGGCTGCTACCAATGATGCATATATCAAAACCACCACTGGTAATAGCGACGGAAGAGCAGTACCCAAAAAGAGAGTTACACCCGATGACATCATAATGATCAGTGAGGTCACCAGCATTACGGCTGATGAAGGCGGGCCTGATTTTCCTGAAGGAGAACTTGTTGGTGTGCTTGATCCAAGGCATATTGCGGATTTACAAAAACTGGATCAGCTATTTGACAAGCAGTGGAAAAACGCACAGACGGGCGAACTGTTCCCCTATAACGGCATACTGATAATGAAGTTCAATAACAATGCCCGTTATACTGCTGATGGTGATGGCACATTTACCAGGAAGGCTTTTGGCGCTGCGTATGATGCAGCCAATGATCTGCACAGTTCATTATTCTTCCTGCCGCAGAGATCCTTTGCCGCCGCTGACCCCGGCCCCGAAATGTTCTATCGCCTGGCAACAAATGATCCTGAACTGAGAAGTAATACAATTGGTTTCCGTCATTGGAATATTGTAGCCAAGAAAAAAGTTGACGGATTCTACCAGTTGATATCCGATAAAGTATAAAACACAATCCCTGAGCCGGAAAAGGGCCAAGTGCCCGTAGCACAAAAGCCCTTTTTCATAATAACAAAAAAATTAAAAGTATAGCCATGAAAAAATTTCTTTCTTTCTTATTGATAGCCACCCTTACACTGATGTGCGGCAAAACACAAGCACAGAATTGGGTGAGGGATAAAGGCCCTGTTGTGGAAACAAAAATAACAAAAGACACTACCGTTAATACCGATACAACAAACACCGACCTGCTTTCTGTTGGCAGCGGGCTTGCATCCATAGATGCATCGGTTACCCTGGTAACAGGAACCATTGGCGGGAAAGTGTATATGTATGGCAGATCTGGGGCCAACTGGAACCTGCTTGATTCAAGCGCAACCATGACCTCAACCGCCAATTGGAAAACATTCGTATTTGACAAAGCGAATTACACCTGGTACAAAGATTACCGATTGCAGTACAGAACTACTACTACACAAACCAGCTACCTGGTAGTAACGGCAGTGCGAAGGCCGGATGAGGTACAATAATTTCTTTTTTTTTGTCAACATAAAAATCTTATATGAAAAAACTGACCAAAAAAGAGCTACAGCAAAATGCTGACCGGCTGATGAAGGCTCACAAGACCGACAGGGTGTTCGCCACTCAGGATGGCAATTACTTCTTCAAGCAGAACGATGCGGTCTTTCATAACAACGAATTGAAGAAAGCTGATAAAGAATGGGATGGAGAGATCATCTCATTTGAAGCAGTGAAGAAGGAAGAAGCTCCGGCCCCGCCGAAGGAATCGGAAGAAGTGAAGGCTGCAAAGCAGGAAGTAAGCGATGCTGAAGCTGCGCTTAAATCCGCTACCACTGCTTATAATAAAGCAGACAAGGCAGCCGGTAAAAAACCGGATGATGAGCAACTGAAATCTGTACAGGAAGATGCCAGGAAAGCAATGGAAGAAGCACAGCTGAACCTGGACAATGCAAAAACAAAGCTGGCCGCACTGCAACCGCAGGAGTAACCAGTCAAAATAAAGCTGTTGGTATCTATTGGTAACCCTTGACGATCCTGGCGAAAGCCAGGAACCCGTCAGGGCCAAAAAAAACAAACATGGGTTCAGTAAAATTTACAAAAGCGCAAAACCGGCTGAAACGTCAGCTCACCGGGTTTGATCATTATTCTGGCCTGGTAACGTACAATGCGGTGTTGCCTGCTGGCTTTGGCGCTAACGACCGGATGAAAGTGATAGATGATGTGGCTGCCGCTGAAGCGTTGGGTATTACTTCCAATAATGCTGATCTCGGCATTAAGATAATGCACTACCACATCAGTGAGTTTTTCCGCATCAATCCTGATGGAGTATTCTATCTTGGAATATTTGATCTTCCGGTTGGCGCACATACATTCAGTGAGGTGGCAACGCTGATAAATTTTGCTGCCGGTAAACTTCGCCAGGTGGGTGTGTGGACAAGCAAAGCGTTTGTAATTGGCGATGTGGCATTGCTGCAAACACAATACAATGATGCGTTTGATTTATTTGTACCTGCCGAAATTGTTTATTCTCCCAACCTGGATGGAGTGACAGATGCTAATATGCCAGACCTGGCTGCACTCACTTCTCCCAATGTGCATCTGTCTGCAGGGCAGGATGGCGGCGCTTTAGGTCTTACTTTATATACTGCTGCTGCCAATTACAGCGTAGGCGTTATCGGCGCTATCCTCGGAGCCATTTCCCTGGCTAAGGTGCATGAAAATATTGGCTGGGTGGAGAAATTCAATATGGCGGAAGATGGCGGTGAGCTGGATGTACCTGCACTCAGCAATGGGTCTCTCATCAGCGCCTTATCATCTGCACTTACAAAAGATGATGGAACGTTTGACACGAAGCGGCTCATATTCCTGAAAAAATATCCTGGCTTTACCGGCAGTTATTTTAATGACAGCCACGGCGCAGTTGTGGCATCCAGCGACTATGCCTACATAGAAGATAACAGAACGATTGATAAAGCCATCCGTGGCGTTTATTTGTCGCTGTTGCCGCATGTAAATGGGCCGGTGCAGATTGATGCTACTTCCGGAAAGCTGAGTGGCGACTATGTTGAGTTCATTCAGCTGGAAGCTGGTAAAGTGCTGGAGCAAATGCAGAAAGATGGTGAGAACAGTGGCTATACAGCAACTGTTGACCCGAACCAGGATGTGAATGCGACAGGAAAAATAACGGTCAACATCAGCAATAAGAAAACCGGAGTGAGCCGTGACTTTGACGTAACGATTGGTTTCTAAACCGAATTTAAAAACGACTTAACAAATAAAAAATGCCTGCTAATCAAATTCCTCTTATCAACGGTAAGGCGTATGCATGGGCAAACGTAAGCATACTGCTGGCCGGTGCGCCGGTAATCGGTGTTACCAAGATTGACTATGATGATACAGAGGAAAAGGAAGACGGATACGGAAGCGGAAAATTTCCTATTGAAAGGGCTGAAGGAAATTATAAAGCAAGTGTTGACCTCACGCTAAGAGCCAGCGAGCTGGAGGCTATTGCTGACAGGGCTCCCAATGGGAGATTGCAGGACTTTGGCGTATTTGACATCATTGTATCCTTCCTGGTAGGCACTGTACGGAAGACTCATAAAATCCGCAATGTGGAATTTACCGGAAACAAAAGAAGCATGAGCCAGGGTGATAAAATGATAGAGGCATCACCGGGGCTGATATGCAGCCACATTGAGTGGATATAAAAATTCCTTTATAATCAACCAACTACCAATGAAAGAAACAGCAGAAGAAAAGGCATTTGAAGTGATGAAGAAAGAGGAGCAAGATAAGCTGGATGCCATCAGTAAAAAAAATGGCGGCATAAAAGTGATCCTGCTGAAAGTGCCGAAGAATGATGAGTACACTGAATTTGCTTATGGCTATATAAAATACCCGGACAGGACGGACATCAGCATCGCAATGACCATGAAGGATACTGATCCGCTGAAGGGGAAGGAAATAGTTCTTAGAAATAGCTGGCTGGAAGGGGATGAAGAAATTTTAAAAGACACCGAATTATTTCTAAGTGCCTGCACAGTTCTGGATGAAGTGATCGGTGTGCGGCAGGCCCTGGTAAAAAAAAATTGGGTGAATGGCCAGTAAATGAAAGTAACACGGAAGACCTGGTGCGTAAGATAAATACACTGCTCCGGGTGCACATGAGAATCAATAACCCGGATACGCTGAGTGATGATGAGTGGGCCATGCGATGGCAGGAATTGAAATGGGCAAGCAAGGCAGGCTTTCTGCCATTTGAGATAAACTGAAGACAGAATGAAACATCTGCATGAATCAGAAATTAACCTTTACTGCTTTTCTCCAGGATGAATACAGCAAGAAGTTTGACACACTTGCTAATCGTTCAGATGCCAACATTAAAAAAATTGAAAAAGACCTGCTGAAATTCTCCAGGACAGGCAAGCAGGCAACCCGTAGCATTGATGAACTGAATAAAAGAATAGATGTGCTGACCAGGGTACGAAGGATTACGATTGATACCAGGGCTATAAAATATGCGACACAGGAAATCAAAAATCTTCAGAGGGAAAAAGACAGACTGGAAGGAATAGGGTCTGGCAGTGGTGGTGGTTCCTCTATTTTCAATATTGCCGGTGGTATTGGTGTTGCGCATCTTGCTGGCAGCGGGCTTAGTTCTATCAAGTCTATTGTAAGCGGCTCTGTCGATGCGTATATGAATTATGAGCAGATTGTAGAATCCTTCAAAGTACTTACGAAAAGCGACAAAATAGGAACCGGACTTGCAGAACGGCTGAACAAATGGCAGCAGGATACCATTCTCGGCCCCGAAGTATTTAAGTCAGCACAAACACTTCTTTCATTTGGAATCAGCATTAAAGATGTTGAAAAAGATTTACTGGCCCTGGGTAATGTGAGCCAGGGAAATGCTGAAAAGCTTCAGTCACTCACTCTTGCTTTTGCACAAACCCAAAGCGCCGGTAAACTAATGGGACAGGATTTACTGCAATATGTAAATGCAGGCTTTAATCCATTGCAAACTATGGTTTACAGATGGCAGGAATTTGGTTTCAAGTCTCAGAGGTCAATGGGACAGCTGCGAAAAGATATGGAGAATGGAACTATCAGTTCTGACATGATACGAAAAGCATTTCAATTAGCCACTACTGAAGGCGGGCTGTTTGATGGAATGCTTGACAGGATTGGCAAAACGTCTTATGGCACACGTAAACAATTAGATGGACAAATTGAATCTTTTAAGATAGCCTTCGGCGAAAGGCATAAGGGATTAATTGCAAGTATTCACTCAGGTCTGAACAGCCTGATCGGATCGTTTAAGCGAATGGTTGAAATACCGGTTAGTCAAAAGATCAGGGAAGAATACGAGCATTTACAATCACTCCGTTTAGAGCTTGATCTTACCAATACCTCAGAGAAGAGAAGGAAAGAAATATTGGAAGAAGTGAAGCGGTTACAGCCAGATATAATTGACGCCACAAAGAGTGAAAAGGATCAGTTGTCAGAGTTGAACGGTAAACTTGATGAA
The DNA here is from genome assembly GCA_052389635.1 of Bacteroidota bacterium. Classification (GTDB taxonomy): domain Bacteria; phylum Bacteroidota; class Bacteroidia; order Chitinophagales; family Chitinophagaceae; genus JJ008. The sequence continues at coordinate 13,580 of JBQTHS010000013.1, forward strand.
TACATCGCTAAGAAAAGAACACAGCTTTCATTGCAAACCCTGAACGAAAGTTTTGGCAGAGATATGCGACAATATAACTCTGCGATTAATGAGAGGACAAAAATGGAAGCGTGGATATTAAATGCAATTGGTGTAGCCAGAGCAAAAGGGTTAGATACTAAAGGAATGTCTTTTGGTCAGGCTCAGCTTGCAGCAAAGGAATTTTTACTAAAAACTGCAAAGAGTGATAAAGCCACTTATAAAGATGAGAAAAGCAAGGATATGGGCTGGAGACATTCTGAAGAAGGCAAATACCTTGGAACTCTATACAGCGGAATAGCAGGGTTTATGGAGGCGGAACAAGATCGGTTAAAAGCATTGCCGGGCTATCAGGAATTTTTGAATACTCAATATGAGTTGAATAAAATGCTTGATGATATAACAGGTGGAAAACCCGGCAATGACAAGGATAATCCGACCAAAACAAATACAAGTTCTGGTGGTTCTATGCCATCCATCAGCGGCAGCAGCAAGATCACTCACCTGGTAATAAATATTGACAGCTTATTGAAGGGAGGAGTGAATATTTACAAGGCTACTGCACAGGAAGGAGCAGCCGAAATGAAGAATGTGGTAACACAGCAATTACTAACAGCCGTAAACGATGCCAACCTTGCGGTTGGTAAATAACAGTAATGAAAAATGCCGGAGCAATTAAAACCAGCAGAGATAATAAGCAGATACAGATTTGTATTAAGTGCATTCGGGCTGGAGCATGTGAAGGCGCAGTTGTATAAGCCGGGGAAAGAATTAAAGGCGAGGGAAAGCGACAGTTCTTTTACAACAACGGGAACAGATAAAGGTGAGCCGAACATGCACAGTGGCTTCAGCCTCGGACGAAGCCCCATACGGACAGGACAGCAACCGATCAGTCCATTAGGCACTCCGGTATTCAGTGATGTAATTCTATATAAACAGGATCAATATGAGGAAAGGGGATTACAACTGACCATGTGCCTGGTAGAAGTGGAGCAGTCAAAAAATATTGTGAAGACCACTATCCAGGGCAGGAATGGAACGGTGAAAGAGTATATCAGTGATGGCGATTATATCATCAGCTTGAAAGGAGCCATCAGCAGAACTTTCAAAAGTAATTACCCAAAGGAAGAGATGATACAGTTCCTTGAATTGCTGAAGCAGAACAAGGCCCTGAAAGTAACAAGTGAGTACCTGCTGATGTTTGGAGTATATGAGTTAGTGGTGGATAGTTACAAATTCGGGCAGGAAAGCGGCAGGGTGAACATGCAAAAATTTGAAATTAATTGCAGCAGTGATATGCCCCTGCTGCTAAAAAAGAAAAATGTTCAGAGTTGATACCAATATAACAATAGGCGAATATGAGTTTGCTTACTGTGTGGATGTGGAGATAGATAACAGCAGAGATTCTTTGACAGACACCTGCAAGATCACATTGCCCAGGAAGTTTGAATGGAACATGAAAAACATTGCGCTTGGTGATGATCCGATACTAAAACGAAAAGATAAAGTAATTGTGAAGGCTGGTTATGATGGCCTGCTGCTTACTGAATTTATCGGCTATGTAAAAGACATCAAAAGCGGAGTGCCGGTAACAATTGAGTGTGAAGACAGCATGTTCCTGCTAAAGCAATCAGGAGCAGAAGTAACAAAGAGTTATCGTAGTGTAACGCTTCACCAGTTACTTACTGATATTCTTCCGGCAGGCATTGAATTTAAAGCACCGGGCATTGTGCTTGGGCCGTACCGGATAAGTAAAGTAACACCGGCTAAAGTGCTGGAGGATTTGAAAAGCCGGTTTAATATATACAGTTACTTCAGGTTGATTGATGAAAAGCCGGTTTTATACAGTGGCCTTGCATACTGGAGCGAAAAAAGGGTGATGGAAGATTTTCAGTTCGGTTACAACATCATTGATCACAGCGACCTGGTATATAAAAGAGAAGAAGATGTGCGGCTGAGAGTAAAGGCAATCGGGATCATGCCGGATAATACCAGGAAAGAAATTGAAGTGGGCGACCGGGATGGAGAAACAAGAACAGTTCATTATTACAATGTGGATTTAAAAACATTGAAGCTGAGAGCAGATCAGGATTTAGCGAGGTTCAAGTACACAGGATACTATGGCAGCTTTTTGACATTCGGTGTTCCATCAGTACAGAAAGGAGACATCGCTAACCTGACTGGTAATCAGTATAATCCTGATGGCCGCTACTTGGTAAAGAGAGTGATAAAACAAATTGGTGTAACAAGAGGGTTTAAACAAACAATAGAACCGGAAAGCATTGTTAACGATAAAAGAAATAGTAACGCACTTATCTAATGAAGGCGGTGAATATTATGGCAAGGTTTGCCGGGTAAAAAGTGTGAATGGCCTGGTCTGTGATTGTGAGCCGGTAGATGGTGATGCTGATATACTGGATGTACGATTGATAGCTGACGAAAGCGAAGAGTTCTTTGTATTGGTGCCTGCGGTGGATAGCATAGTAGTGGTTGAGTTCTTAACCAAAGAGGCCGCTTATGTAAGCATGGTCAGTAAAGTAAGCGAAGTGAAGTTCAAAATTGGGACAGCTTATTACAGCGCAACAGATGTCGGTTTCCTGATTAAAAAAGGAGATGACACATTAAAGCAGGTAATGACTTTAATAATTGAAGCGGTTCAGCAGATTGTAGTAATGTATGGAAACAATCCAAACTATGCGAAGCTAACAGAGGCATTAGCAAAAGTGAATAACCTATTGAGATAATGGCACTGGATAAAGACATACTCGGACAGGCACTGTATGATATGCGCAATAATTTTTTTAATAATCAGACACTGGCGCAGCTGGAGGCAACGTATGGCACTATTGAAAATGCAAGGCTTGAAGGATGTAAAAAAGAAGCGGAAGTGATTATTAACCATTTTAAAAATTTCGGAACGCTGAATGTGCCAGGCGCAGGCTTAGTGGCGGGGCCAACAGCAGTAACAGGAGCATCGGTAACCGGGACAATTCTATGATAGCGATTGATTATTTAACGGACGATAATGGTGATATAGCGGAAGATCCCGTCACCCTTGATTTTGTGGAAGGGGCAAGCGATGACCAGCATATAGAAGACATCATGCGGTTTGAACCGGGAGAAATGAAATACGATGTGCTGATGGGTGTGGGAATAGAGAAGCAGATAAACGGTGTGACGAATGACGGAGCATTAAGAAAACTGATAACCCTGCAACTGGAAGCTGATGATTACCGGGTATCAGAATTAAGAATAGCAGGTGAATTAATTGACATCAATGCCGAACGTACGAATTAAGGAAAACGAAACAAGTCTTGATGTGGCTGTGCTTAACAGCGGCCATGTAGATGGAGTGTTTGACCTGGCATTGACGAATGGGTTGAGCATAACACAAGACCTGGTCAGCGGCGATGAACTGATGACAGGCCCTGTAATTGATGAGGAAGCAAAAACCGAACTGGGGAGCAGAAGAGCAAGACCGGCCAGTGCGATTGATATAAACGAAGGAGAACAATTAGAAGGTATCGGTTATTGGATAATAGGGAATGACTTTATAGTGCAATAGCCTCATCTGTCATGCCATACGGCATGACACCTTCTCCTAAAGGAGAAGGGAAATTGAAATGGTATTTTTTATGGCAAGGACATTAAATGAACTGATCACAATTTATGACACGGCTTATGCCTCTGAAAGGGCTGCAGCCGGTCTGCCGGTTGATGATACGGCATTGTGGAGCAGGGTGAGCCGCAAACGATTTTTAAGAATGGTTCATTGCCTGCTGGCCCTTACACAGGAAACAATCTTTGACATTTTTAAGGCTGATGTTGATGCAAAACTGAGAGAACTTAAACCGCATACCGAAAGATGGTATGCCAATAAATCTCTTGCTTATCAATATGGTTTCAATCTTCTTCCTGACAGCGATTTGTTTGACAATACAGGCTATACAGACGCACAGATTGCAGCAAGCAAGGTAGTGAAGTATGCAGCAGTGGTGGAGCAGGAAAACCAATTTGGCCGGGTATATCTCCGTATAAAATTGGCGGGTGAAACTGCCGGAGACCTGGCTCCGCTTACTGCACCGCAGCTTGCCGGTGTGAAGGAATATCTGAAACGGATAAAAGATGCCGGTGTAAAGCTACAGGTGGACAGCCTGGATGCTGATAACATTAAGATGAAGTGGACGGTCTATTATGATCCGCTGATCCTTGATGCGAATGGTAACAGGCTGGACGGAACGGCCAGCAATGTGGTGAAGGATGCGATAAAAGGTTATCTGAAAAAATTACCGTTCAATGGTATTTATGTTATAGAATATCATATTGATGAAGTGCAGCTGGTAGAAGGCGTAGTGATTGCTGAAGTGACGGAATGCCAGACCAAGTATGGCCTGCTTCCTTTTACTGCTGTGCAGGTGAAGACAACGCCGGATGCTGGCTACCTGAGATTTATTGATGACAGTTATTTAGAAATTACTTATATACCACAATCACAGATACGCTGATGCCATATAACAGACCCATATACATTATTAACTGGCCGAAGCTGGCGCACTGGTTTACACCAGTGCATTGGCGTTTTCCAAAATTATTGTCGTGGGTGAAGGCTGTGGCCGGATTGAGTAATGACCTGTACAACCGCTTCATGGCGTACAGGAATATCATTAAATACAGGCTGCTGATCACCCCGCAGGTGTGCTACATGGAAAAGGCGCTTAATGACAACTATGATATTGTGCAGCGCAGAATTTATATAGATGATGGCCCTGAGTTTTTGCCGGTTGCCTTTTTCAGGGCGATAGAAAATAAGCCAGTACCTGTGTTCAGAAAATCAGAAGACAAAGAATTGGTTTTATACCGGAGGGCAGAAACAGCGCAGTTTGGGGTTGACTTTATTATTCATATTCCTTCTGATGTGGTATTTGACATGCCACAATTGAGGGCATTTGTTACGGGGTACAAGCTGACAACAAAAACTTTCGGGATTCAAATATTCTGACCATGAATAAACGGATTGATTTTACCAAATTAGGCGGGGCATTCTTTTACCAGGACACTTTTGAGTTCATGCAGGATTCATATTATGCCTCATTGAATGAACTCGGAAAATTTGTTGGTGAAAAATATGTGATCAGCGGATGTGTGGATGTGGCCGGAGTGGTAAGCGATGGATATATAGTTGTGAATGGCGAACGGATGAAATTTATTGGCGGGGCAAGTACAGGTATCATCATCGTGGAAGAAACCATTGCACAGGAAGGGTTTGATGATGGTACGCTGAAAGATTTCTTTTATACTAAGGTTGCCAGGTTCGGAAATACCGGAGGCTTCCCATATACAGATTTAAAACGCCTTCCATTTGATGCGGCCAGCGTAAGCGAATGTGTGGCCAGCCTGGCAAGGATGCTGAAAAACATTATTCAGTTTGAAGATGAAGTGATACTGGAAGGATGCGAAGTAACCAATGTAACCACAGGCCCTGATACGATGGATGTAAGCGCAGGTTTAGCGCTGTTTGCAGGTAAGCTGGTAGCCACACCCGCCTACAGCGGAGCTTATCCTGCTTATCTGAAAGAAGATGGCGGTTGGGTGACGGCGGTGCCAGGTGCGGGGCTGTACATCACATTTGACCCGTACACATCTCAGTACTATAAAGATGTTTTGAAAAGAGCCATTACTGCTACGGGTGAGATAAAGATGTTTGAAACGCTGAGCGACCGGTTTAATGCAGGCGTGGGCCGTTGGGAAA
>JBQTHS010000014.1:0-9085 GCA_052389635.1 Bacteroidota bacterium
GAAACCGAAAAAGCTGTTGAAGTCGCCGGTGCTGGTGCTGAAACCTGCTTTAGAACCCACGGCCGTGTTTTGCTGGCCCCCATTGTTGCTGTATAAGGCAGAATCGCCGACAGCCACCAGCCCGAAATTACCAATATTGGTAAACAAGGAAGCGATTCCGATCGCAACATTATTATTTCCGGCGGTATTGTTGGCAAGTGCATTGTTCCCCAATACAGAATTGCCCGAACCGGTTGTATTATCACTCATACTGAAATTACCGGCGGCTGTATTGTTAATGCCGGTGCTGTTGGTAACGAGACTTCCGTTTCCAACACCGGTATTATTATTCCCGGTAGAGTTATTAGATAACGCAGAACTGCCAATAGCGGTATTATTATTACCGCTCGTGTTGGATGTTAATGCAAAGGCGCCAAGAGCTGTTCCGGTTCCGCTTGAGGTATTGCTGTACATGGCCTGGTAGCCGATCGCTGTGTTACCCCCCGATACGGTATTTGAATAAAGTGACTGGTAACCCAATGCTGTATTTTGCGAACCTGTGCTGTTGGTAAAAAGGGATTTTGAACCAACGGCTGTATTCGCACCTGCTCCCCCATTATGATTATATAAAGCAGAATCACCAACAGCAATGAGGTTATTTCCGGTCAGGTTAGTATGAAGTGCCCTGATGCCGATAGCGGTATTACTTCTTCCGCTGCTGTTGTTGCGTAAGGCATTATAACCTGCAGCAGTGTTAAAAGATCCTGTGGTATTATCAAACATAGAGCCGCTTCCCAACGCTGTGTTCTCATTCGCAGTCGTATTGTTTCTTAAGGCGCTGAGACCAATAGCGGTATTGTTTTCTCCGGTGGTAGTGGAATTGCCGCTCAGTTTACCAAAAAAACTGTTGTTGAACCCGGAGGTAATTGAAACACCCGATTCAGCTCCTAACAATACATTGTTATTTATATGATCAATTTTCCCGGCCAGCAGGTTATTGACTTTAAAAACAAGCGGCTGATTGTCGGTAGTGCCCAGAAAATGAGTGCCTGCTGTTGTGCCTGCGTTCCCCGCAGTGCTCCAGTAATTACCGGTGATGCTGGAAAGGGTTAAAAGTTTTTTCCATATGGATCCGGTCCAGTCCCAGTAATAGAATCCCGTACCATCGCCGCCGGTAATGGCCGCATTGGTATTAAATACAAGTAAAGAAGTGGCGGAACTGCTTAGCGGCACTGTCACCACATCGGTAATGCCGGTCAAACTTACTCTTGGTATCAGCAATCCTTTACTGCTGCTTTTTATTTCGAGCATGGCGCTGGTATTGGGTGCAGAGCCATCATTGTTGATGGCTACATTTTGAGCCCGGAGCGGTAAGCCCGTTATCGTAATTAGCATTAACAATGTCACAAAACGGCAGAGATGAAATGCTTTCATATAAAATGATTTAGCGGAATGAGATATAGACACTGTAAAATTCCTTTAGCGCCGGCTGGATTCCTTTACCCCTAAGGGTGATTTGCGATAAACTTATTTATTTACGGAGCATCAGTTCCCGGATGCGGGCAATAGCTGTCGAGCGGGAGCTGGCATCCAGTTTCATATAGGCATTGTTGATGTGCTTCTTTATTGTATTAAGAGAAATAAAAAGTGAATCACAAATTTGTTTATTGGGTCTGCCTTCATAGATCAGCTGCAATACTTCAAACTCCCTTTCGCTTATTGAGGATGAAAGATGCCTGTTGATCTTTTCAAGTTGAGGCTCCGGATAACCGGCTTTCATTTTCTGCGCATAATTGTACAGGGCAATTTCAATGGCGGAATACAGAGAAGCTTCCGAAAAAGGTTTGACAATATAGCCTGAAGGTTCGGTCTGTTTTGCTTTTACAAGAGTTTGCTTGTCTGCATAAGAAGTCAGAAAAACAAATGGCAGTATAAATTTCCTGTTTATTTCTTCTGCGATCTCAATTCCTTCCATTCCGCCGTTTAAATTGATATCAAGCAAGGCCAGGTCAGGAACATGGCTGTTGATTTGATCCAGTGCCTCCTCTTTGGAATAAGCAATCCCGGATACGACAAAATCAGCCTGTCGCAGCGTTGCGGCAATATCTTCAGCGATCAGGGGTTCATCTTCCACAATCAATACACGGATCTCACTCATGCTGTTATTTATAGTTTTTTATAAACACGGTGGCTTTGGTACCGTTGTCAGAGCTGATCTGCAATTGGCCTTTAAGCTTTTGCAGAAAAGAATGGATCATCTTAAAACCGAAAGATGATTTTTCATCTGAAGCAAATGCGGCAGGTAGCCCGACCCCGTCATCTTCCACCTGCAGCAGTAACGCATCCGGAACTTCCTTCACTGTAATGGTTACCGTACCTGTTTTGCCGGAAGGAAAAGCATATTTCAGGCTGTTGGTGATAAGTTCATTCAGTATCAGACCCGCCGGTATCAGCGTATCCACATTGATGGAGAGCGGCTGTATATGCTTTACCAGTTTTATTTTATCCGGGCTGATATTATAGGAAGAGAAAAGGCTGTCGCAGAGCTTATCAATATAATCCGGCACATGGATGGACTGCAGGTCCCCTTCCTGGTACAGGCTTTGGTGAATGAGTGCCATGGACAGCACCCGGTTGCGGCTGTCTTTTACAGCATCCACCGCTTCGCTGTCTTTTATATAATGGGACTGCAGGTTCAGCAGGCTGGATACCACCTGCAGGTTATTTTTCACCCGGTGATGTATTTCCTTCATCAGTTCCTGTAATTCGGCAGATTGCCGTTCAATGATTGTATTCTTGTTCCGCTGTCGCCGGTACTGGTAAAATATAACAGCGCCCATCAGCAATGCGGTGCCAAGACCGATTAAAAGGGATAACCGCAGTTTTTTCTCCTCGGACAGCCGGGAAGCTTCTGTGGTTCTTAATTTCTTTTCGTTTTCAAGCTGTCCTGATTTTAAAATATTTTCCCGGCTCAACGCTTCGCTGAGATTTTTTTCCTGCAGGATGATGGAATCCATCAGCATATTTTCCTTTTCCAGCCCCTGCCGCAGCTCTGCTTCCCGCAGTAACTGCAGTTGCTTGAGTTTGTTTTCCACACTCAGCAACCTGATTTCGTCTTTTGATTTGTCTGCCTCTACCAGCACTTCCATATTGCCCAGGTTCTGCGGATGCTCACCACTCAGTAAACCCTGCAGCGCCGAAGTGTATTGCTGGTAATATCCATAAGCAGTTTTATAGTCCCCGATCTCATGGTATGATTCAGCCATGTTTTTATAAACATGGGCAAACAACTCAGGAAAACGGTTCTTGTTGGGAGAGCTAAGGGCCGAATCATAACTGGCCATTCCTCTTTCTGTCTGCCTTTGCGAAAGATAATAGTTTCCCGTTACCACATGGTAACGCACAAAAAAGTTCACATCCCGTTTATGCGAAGCGGCGCTCCCGGCCAGCTCCATAAGCTCCTTTCCGGCTTCATTCCATTTTTGCATCCGGATAAGTGCGGCTGTTTTGGCCAGCCGGGCATGATAGATATCCGTTCTCAGGTTCATGGACTCGGCCCCTTCCAATGCCACATTTGAAAAATAAAAAGAACTGTCAAATTTCCGCCTCTCATAATAGACCTCACTCAGTTTATTGGCCATGCGTATCACACCCTTCTCATCCCCGATCCTGTTTTTTAATTCGAAAGACTGCCGGAAAAAACTGATGCCGGCAGAGAAATTCTGAGACACATTGTAAAGCAGGCCCAGATATTCAGAAGCCTCCGATTCCACTTCATTCATGTTGAGCTGCTTCGCCAGTGTAACGGCTTCTAAAAAATTGCGCAGTGCATTCCGGTAATTGCCACGGAAGTATTGGGTTCTTGCCACGCCGATGGTGGCCAGGGCCAGTTCACGGGGAGCATCCAGTTTCAGGTATATTTCTTTTGCCTCGATAAAATTTCCAAACGAACGGTGAATCAACTGCCTGCTGAAAAGAAATTCAGCAAATTTCATTTTTGCATCAGCCAGCAAGGCCCTGTCCCTGTTTCTTTCAGCGGCATGAATGGCTTTGAAAAAAAATTCTTCCGCCTTGGAGGAGTCCTTCCCCGAAAGTGAAACCGCATCAAACAACCATTGCTTTATCACAGTAGCCGAATCACCCGGCCGCTGAGTAATATTGATCCCCTCAACTGCATTTTGCGATGCAGCTGCGGAACAAAACAGTAATAATAACAGCAAGGCGGTTACTCTTTGCATCACCTTAAGTTAGCAACTTTTGATTTAATACCTGCGGTGCAAGTTCAGGAGAATTGGAGAGCCCTCCATCACCCTTAGGGGTAATAAATGTTAAAAAGGCCGGATTAACCCGGTCTTTTTAAGTTGTGGTGATGGCCCCGGGCGATCAGGATTTCAATTTGATCATCAGGTTGTATTGACCCGTAGTTACATCCTTTGGCCCCGCCACCCCTATGACTATATTATAGCTGTTATTGGTGGGGTTTCTGAGCTCAATTGTTCTTTCGCTGGTTTGTACTTTATTTTTTACCGGCCTGTCCCATTTGTAATCCGCCTCACAGGTAACACAGCTGGGCAGGTTGGGAACCACCCTGAATTCAGTGCTGCCAATCATATAACCGTACATGCTCAGGTTTGCTTCGTTGCCTGACGGCATTACTGAAATTGTCATTACCGACTTTGGGGGCATCGTGCTGGCGTATAAAACATGGTTGCCCCTGAATTTTGTGTTTTGCGTAGCGACAAAACAGGCATTGGCGCTGCTGGAAGCCCAGCTCAGGTCATTCATCAACGCTCCGGTTGATAAATCTCCCGCAACGACTGCAGAATCATTGCTCTTGCTTTCTACTACTGTTACATTGGATGGCCATTGCGCCATACTGAACAAGGGTAATGCTATTAGCAGGATAAACAGATAAATTGACCTTTTCATAATAGTTATTTTAACGGTTAAATAATATTACCTGCCCGGCGCTATTTCAACAGTGTAGGTAATTGGATCGCCGAATGGTTTGTTCTGGTAATATACCTGGCAGGATAGAAGAAACTTACCGGTGTATTCTGGCCCTTCGAAATCGTATATAAAAACCTCTGATTGCCTGGGTTGCCGGTAATCCTCATTCATATCCCATTTTTTGGGCAGCAACTCCTCCCGCTGGCAGGCAGAACCATTGGGGCACCGGACGATCTTTATCCGTAACTCCACTTCTCTTTCTCCCCATCCGCATGTACCGGTATTTTCAACAGTAATGTATGCTTTATAGAACTTGTTCGGGTAAAGCGGTTTGGAAGAGAATTTTACCGTTGACGAAATACTTGCATCCATGGTACATTCACAGGTCTTATTCACTTTGAGAACCTGGCTTACTGCCTGCCGGCAATTCAGCAGGAAAAGAAAAAGCAAGACAACCAGCCATTTCATAAAATAAAATTTGGGGTAAATAATTGTATTGGTCATGTGAAGCTAAGCTGTGCCGGGCCGTTTGCCATTACCCCAAAGGGTGAATTTGGCACTTCAAAAGCCGGATACGCTTATATTCGCAGTCCGGATAATGTGAACAATGATTTCCCAAAACACCATACAGCAGATACTTGGCCGTCTTGATATTATTGATGTTATTGGCGGGTTTGTGAAGCTGAAAAAAAGAGGAACCAACCACCTGGGCCTCTGCCCTTTTCACAACGAAAAAACCCCGTCTTTTACCGTTTCTCCCACAAAGGAACTGTACAAATGTTTTGGCTGTGGCCGCAGCGGTAATGCGGTCAGCTTCCTGATGGAGCATGAAAAATACAGCTACCCCGAAGCCCTGCGCTGGCTGGCTAATAAATACGGAATTGAGATCGAAGAAACTTATCAGTCGGATGAACAACGACAGCAACTGCAGGCAGCCGATAGTTTATACATCATCAACAGTTTTGCGCAGCAGTTCTTTTCCCGGCAATTATTTGACACCGAAGAAGGACAGGATATAGCCCTGGCTTATTGTAAAGAAAGGGGTTTCAGGGAGGATGTTATTAAGAAATTCCAGTTGGGTTATTCACCCGAACAACGGGATGCATTTACAAAAGAAGCTGTCGCCAAACAATACAATACAGAATTACTGTTACGGTCGGGGCTTATTGCCAGCCGTAACGACCAGTTGATGGACAATTACCGTGGCCGGGTGATCTTTCCGGTACATAACCACAGCGGCAAAGTGCTGGGTTTTGGCGCCCGTATCTTAAAAAGCAATGACAAAGCGCCGAAATACATCAACACCCCGGAGAACGAGATCTATATAAAGAGCAAGATCCTGTATGGTTCTTATTTTGCAAGGCAGGCAATTGATAAGGCCGATGAGTGCCTGCTGGTGGAAGGCTATACCGATGTGATTTCCCTGCACCAAGCCGGTATTGAAAATGTGGTGGCCAGCGGCGGCACATCCCTCACCCCTGACCAACTCCGGCTGATCAAAAAATACAACAACAACCTCACTATTATCTATGATGGCGATGCAGCCGGGGTAAAAGCCGCCTTACGGGGGCTGGACCTGGCGCTGGAAGAAGGCCTGAACGTAAAACTGGTGCTGATACCGGATAAGGACGACCCGGACAGTTATGTGAATAAGGTCGGGGCTTCTGCTTTCAGGGATTTTATTGAAAAGAATAAAAAGGATTTTATCCTGTTTCAACTGGAAGTAGCGCTGAAAGATGCAGGCGCCGATTCAGTAAAGAAATCTGCAGTGGTGAATAGCATTGCTGAAACCATTTCCCGCATCAATAAAGCGGAGGACTTTACCAAACAGCAGGATTATATCCGCCTGTGTGCTGAGTTGCTAAAGATTGATGAGGCAGGGATGCACAGTCTGGTGAATAAGTTTATCCGTGACCGGATCACCAGCATGGAACGGAAGCTGCCTTTTGAAGAAGCAAGACAGCAGGAAGAAAATGCAAAACAGGCTGAAGCGACAGACTATGATGATGCTACGTTCAATTTATTGTTCAAAGATGAACTGCAGGAACGGGAAGTGGCCCGGATACTGTTGGAATACGGCATCAAAAAATGGGATGATTCCAAACTGGTGGCGGATTACATTTTTGAAGAAATGGTGGATGAAAGCCTTATTGATAATAAGGAAGTGGTGCTGTTGATGGCAACCTTTAAAGAAGTGCTCCAAAACAACCGGGGAACGGCTAACCGCAATTACTTCATTTATCATGCAGACACAAAACTCAGTGCCCTGGCCGTTTCACTGCTCAATTTCCCATACGAGGAGAGTGAACACTGGCGCAGGGAGTTCAGCCAGTCAACCGGGTACCAGCCACAGCTTTTTGACCAATCCTATGAAGTTTTCATGCAGACCGTAGCCAGGGATAATGAAGAGAAGCTGATGAGCTATCTGAAAATGGATGAGGAAAAAACCAACGAAACAGTGGAATCTGCTATCAGCTACCTTAAACTGCGAAAAATTAAAAGAATGCTGCTGGAGAACCAGGTTGACCTGGAAAAGCAGCATAGCCCCGAAGAACACCAGGTGCTCCATCAAACACATGAACATCTTAAACAAATGGAAATGGCGCTTACCGGAAAAACAGGAGCAGTAATCATCCGCTGATTTTATCTGCCAGAAGCATATCACTATACGATACTTCTATCAGATCTTTTTCTTTAACCCCCAACGCCTGCATATAAAAATCACACTGTTCTTTCAGTTGCTCCAGCGATAAATCAGCCAGCATGTTCCCCGCTTCTATCTCCACAAAAAAGCCCAGCCCCGGCACTTCGTCAATATGAAACTTTACATTATTGATATAATATATCTCCCGCTTCTTCCGCACCACCGCCTTAATACCAATTGATCTTGCCAGTGTAGCTTTCAGCCCGGTGGCATCTTCTGTTTTTACCAGGTTGAAATGAGAACTCTTTGGCCCCGGCTGGTTGGTTCTTTCATAATAAATCAGGTTGTTCTCAATATTCCCTTCCCGCAGTTTCAGCCGGCCATTGGGCACATTAAAATATGTATCCGTTTGCTCATCTACACCTTTGAACACAGCGCCATTAGCCAGTAAATAATTTCTTACTCCGACTGTATCGCTGCAGTTTGCTTTTATTTCCACATTCAGAAACGGCATCCGGTAAATCTACCAATTAAAAAAGGTTTGCCGTGAACGGCAAACCTGAATACATTTTGATACACCGGCTCTTACTCCGCCATGGCGGCAGCCTGCCTTTTGCGGCTATGCACCACATCATCGCCCCGCTGACCCTCGCCCCGGGTAAAACGCATAGCCGTCCACACATGGTCCAGCTCAATCCGCTCGATGCTTTCATAACCCTCGCAGGTCAGGCGGTTCCAACTGCACTCACGGTTCAGGTCGGTAACGATTTTGGAGGCGGTTTTGGGGTAGGCTACCCAGAACTTGCTTTCTCCTTTCAACGAAGGCATTACATCCTTCAAAATGCCATTGAGCTGATTTTCGTTCACGGCAAATACCAGTGCAAAATCAATCTTCCGGCTTTTAAGCAGCGGGGTCATGTTTTTGGCAAAAGACAGTTTGCTGAACTGTTTCTCAATGGAGGAGGGCAAACCCTGAATTAAAAGATTCTTTTCGTCGGCCAGTTGTAACTTTTCTAACAGCGTTTGTGACATACCTGGTAACTGTTTTAGAGGTTACCGTTAACAGCCTGGCTCGCAGGACTGTAAACGGAGTTCTCATGGCAGGGAGGGCAAAGGTAAGTAGAATACCGGGTAAATGCTAAGTTTCGGTGAATAAAAATCCCGTCCAAAGCCTTATTGGACGGGATTCTTGTTCAAAAGCAAGATTTTTATTTGTCTGTTCTCATTGGTTTGTAGTACTTCAGGGCTTCAGGCATCAATTCCTTTAATTTTTCAATCCGGCGTCCTTCAGAAGGGTGAGTGCTGAGAAACTCAGGTGGCTTCTGTCCGTTGCTGGCTTTTTCCATTCTTTCCCAAAGACCGATCGCCTCCTGCGGGTTATAACCGGCCCTCGCAGCAAAGATCAAACCATACTTGTCCGCCTCCAATTCATGTTTGCGGGAAAAAGGCAGCATAACTCCAACAGTTGCGCCCACACCGTATGCTGTCAGGAAAAGATTCTGTGTTTCCTGG
>JBQTHS010000015.1:0-3239 GCA_052389635.1 Bacteroidota bacterium
TGAGAAAAAAGTGGTGAACCTCGACAATGAATTAGACAAGGCACACGGTAATACCGTGAGAACTTACACCCGGACCGTGGTGGTGAAGCATCAGCAGTCAGTGGATAAACCCTTCTCCACCAACTCAGCCGCCATGGCCTATGATAAAAAACATGAGCGGTTGTATTACACACCGATGGGCATCAGCCAGCTCCGTTATATTGACCTGAAGTCGGGAAAGATCTACTATTTCGAAGATGAGGCCTTTGGTGTGGTACAACATTTCGGCGACAGCCGCAACCAGATCACCCGGATGGTTTTCGCATCAGACGGTAACGGCTATGCCCTCACCAACGATGCCAATCACCTGATCCGTTTTACCACCGGCAAGAACCCCACCATCATCGACCTCGGTGCAGTGGCCGATGCAGATGCCGCCAGATATTCCGTTCATAGCCCCAACGGCTATGGCGGAGATATGATTGCCGATGCTTCGGGTAATTTATACCTGCTGATGGCTAACCGCAATGTTTTTAAAATAAATATTGAATTAAAAGCCGCCGTTCATCTCGGCGCCATCACAGGTCTGCCAAAAGGTTTCAGCACCAATGGCGCCATGGTGGAAGAGGGAAGCAAAGTGATCATCGCCAGTTCTGAATCCACCGCCGGTTACTACCGTTTTGACCTGAACAGCCTGCAGGCAGAAAAAGTATCACAAAGCCCCGATGTGTTCAACGCTTCTGATCTTGCCAATGCTGTTCTTGCTTTTGATAAAAAGAAGAAAAAAGATAAACCTGCAGAGGAGGCCAAAACAGAAACACCTCCCGCTGCTGAAACAACAGCCGCTAAAGCAGATGCAAAAGAAGATGTGGTAACCAAAAGCGGCATTGTCGTTTTTCCCAACCCTGTTACCAGCGGTACCATCAGTTTATCTTTTGCAGAACAGCCAGCGGGCAAATACCAGGTGCAATTGTTTGACCTGGCGGGAAGGCTGATCGTTTCAAAAGAAGTGAACATTAACAGTGACGCACAGATTGAAACATTCCGTTTTCCTGAACTATCTGTAAAAGGAAATTATTTACTGAAAGTTTCCAGCGAAGTGAACAAAGTGAATGTGACGAATAAAATCGTTGTCCAGTAAAACGTCCAACTGCCAGACAGGGCTTCCGGAAGGAGGCCCTTTTTCTTTGTCCGCCGTAGCTTTAGCGAAGGAGGATTACCCGCCGTAGCCCCGAAAGCATTCGGGACGCAGGCGGGCAATGACTGAGAACCGGCATTTGTTCAGTGAAATTGTAATTTTACCGCAAACACTTTTATATGAACTGGCCCTGGATAGCATTAATTGGAGCAGCGGCCCTGTTGTTTATCATCTTCCTGGCAAGGCTGAACAGGAAAGACCAGCAACGCTTCACCGACCAGCTGAACCGCAATTACCGCAAACCCAAAGATGAAGAAGGCGATGCAGAACTGGAAGAAGAAAGAGGCAGTAAATACTGAATGCTGTATCTGTTACATTACAAGGAACGCCTCCTGCGGTCCCTGATGTTGAGCCATACACTAAGGATAAAGCATAAGACAAAAACAACAAGGGTGAGATTATTCACCAGCTGGTGACCGAAGTCTTTACCCGTAAGCTTCAACAGCAGAAAATGAATATAGGAATCAGACCGGTCGTGGTAGCCCAGGGCTTCCCGCACATCCCAGTGCCAGTCGGTGCAGAGGCAATAGCCCCAGCCATACCAGATACCCAGCACAAACCAGGAGCCTGCTGTGAGCAGGATGGTTACTAAATGCAGTTTTCTTGCTTTAGGAAAAGCCCAGCCAACCATATTGAACAAAGTGAAGGCTGTATGGAAAACAAAGAAAAAGATATTGAGGAAGGGGTTCCACATAAAGCTGATGGGGGGAGTATCAAAGTTAAAAACAAAGCCATCAATCCCTCATTCGCCTGGGTAATTGTATCGCCTGCATTTTTGTATCATGTATTACCTCCAGCAACCCTTTGCTGAACTTATCATCTGCCAGTTGCCAGAACATAATGCCTCCTAATTTTTTATCAATAGCATACTGTGTTTTCAGTGCAACAGATGCGCTGTCATCATAGGTCACCAGTATTTTTCGTTTGGGGTTAAAGGCATACGTTGCGTTGGCCACAGGGTCCCAGTATTGGGTAAAGCCTTGTGCTGCTGCAATACTGTCGTACAAACGGGAATATGAAATACCCCGGTAAAAACTGCCCGGCCGGTACAGACCGTTATTGATGGTATCATTTACCCGGAACATGCGGGCATAAAAGGCAGCCCCGATAACGATCTTGTGCGCCGGTACACCGGCTGCCAGCATCCTGTTCACGGCATTATCGGCTGAAGTTTGTTGCTGTGGAGTGGAATAAAGCGGCGTATGATGTCCGCTCACTGTACTGAAACCATGCACCAGGTCATAACTCATCACATACACTTTATCAGCAAGCCGCATTACTTTTTTCCATTCAATGGAGGAATCAATGAACTGGCCGAATCCTCCCGCAGCAAAACTGATCTCTTTTTTTTTGCCCAATGCTTTGCGGAGCGACTGGACCAGCAAAGTAAAATTCTGTTTATCTGCTGCTGAGTAAGGGTGACCGGGATAGCCGGCAATGGCCGGATACTCCCAGTCCAGATCAATGCCATCGGTATGGAAATAGTCAGTGAGTTCTTTTACCGAAGCGGCAAATTCTTTTCTGCCGGCAGCGCTGGCAAAGACCGCCGGGCAATCTTTGCATCCGCCCCAGCCGCCAAGGGAAAGGATGATCTTTAGTTGCGGGTTCTTTGTTTTAAAAGAAACCATTTTCTTTATGCAGGCCGTATCGCCTGCATTGCTGATATGAAGTTTATTACCGCGCAAATGACCAAATGAATAGATCAGGTGGGTTAGCTTTTCTACCGGGAAGCTATCCAGTCTTTGCGCATTGCCCGAGTAGTAGCCGGTGATGCAGATGGGGTTGGTGGGCTGTGCTGCCGGGCAGAGGCCAGTAACCAGCAGGCAGGAAAATAAAATGATCTTCTTCATGTAATTCCAGTGCGGTTAAATTACTGCTTTCATTTAAGTTTTCGGGTGCAATTGTCTTGCTTATTTCGGGAAACCAAGATACCTGGATCCGATTTTAAAGAATTTCCCAGAGCCTTCATGAGTTAGCCTCACCCGTCATCATCAATTGCTCCGGAGCATTGTGTTCACCCTCTCTGCATGTGTGGGCCTCACCCGTCATCATCAATTGCTCC
>JBQTHS010000016.1:0-4066 GCA_052389635.1 Bacteroidota bacterium
GGGGAGTATGTGGAAAGGGTAAAAGAGTAGAGCTTATAAGATTTTCTTTCCACAATTTAAACGCTTCTGTTAATAACCTCAAAGCAGGTAATAATACTTATTTTTAGTAGATAAGGTCCGGCAGAAGGATTTATTGAATCCGATAAAGGGTGGAATGGAAATGAGCTAAATTACAGACCGTATAAAGGCTGGAAGGGGTTGAATAAATATTGGTTTCAATCTATATATGAAAAAGTTAACAATTTTCCAGATCCAAATTACATTTCCCGGCTTTTTGAGATTAAACACAGATATTAAAGCAAAACATGTACAGATTCAGAAAGGTCAGCTTACAAATCGGATTTTTGATTTTATCCTTTTTTGAAAACCCAACTGTATATTCTCAGAAGATTATACTTCGCCCCGGCTTTGGCTTTTTAAGAACTTTTAATTCTGTTCTTTTTGAGCCAAATGAAAATGGATTTAAAGCCCCCGCTAATAACATAAATTTTGCGGGAAGCCTGGGTATAGAATATCTTGTTAGTGATAAACTTAGTATAGAAGCAGGCTTTGAGAATGGCATACTTGGTTACAGTTATACTCTTAAAAAAGGGGGTAATTCTTGTTTAATTGAATATACTCACTTCGAAGGTTTTGATGTTTTGCAATTAAATATTGGCATAAACAGAATATCGGGGTTTTTTCCAGTAGTAAAGATTTTTCAGAAACAATATTCAGGTAAATTCAAAGTCTCTATTGGAACAGGCATAAATAAGTTTGGAAGGGAGGAAAGCGAACTTAATGAAAGTCAATACTTTTACAAATCAGTATGTCCGGATGGATATGATTCATTAAAAGCAACTACACGATTTCTCACTAAGACTGCAAACTGGGGTTTTCATTGCTGGGTTAAAACTGGAATCAGGGTTTTCAATCAGAAAAGAAAAGAACTGTTTGACCTGTCACTATTCTATAATCTTGGCCTTACGAAACAATATGCGGCAGATATTGATTATTATTTAAATAATGATTTTTACACCGCCAAACTTGAAAGTAGGGGAAGCCAAATGGGGTTTCGAGTTGGGTTTCCAATAAGAATTAATAAAAAGGGGTTGTAATGATTTGAGCATTATACATTATAGTTAGCGCCAAGTAAGAAACTCCTATTAAATGGGTTTTAAAAACCTCCCAAAATGGCCTGAAATCACCCGATTTCGGGCCATTTTTGTCTGATTTTGGCCGGTTTTCCTCTTAAAACACCCAACAATCATGTATTTTCTGAATCTGATTTTATTACCTTAGCCCCGTCCGGGCACCCCTTTTTCTCTAAAACCAAAACTGTCTTCTAAATTGAAAAACATGGACCTCAAACAAATCCAGGAATTGATCAAGATGGTCAGTAAATCTAATATTGGTGAGCTCACCGTAGAGCAAAAAGATTTTCGGGTTACCATCAAACAAAAAGAAGAACATGTGACACAGGTGATGTCTGCATCACCCGTTCATACGGTTCCTGTTCAGATAGCCCCGGCCTCCCTTCCTGCCAGCCAGCCGGCAGCTGCACCAGCTGCAGAAAAACCCACAGCGGCTGAAGCTCCTCCTGCCGGCAACACTGTCACCATTAAAAGCCCGATGATCGGCACCTTCTACAGAAAATCATCACCCGATAAGCCCAACCTCGTGGATGTGGGCAGCGATGTGGCCCCCGGTACCGTGGTCTGCGTCATCGAAGCCATGAAGCTCTTCAATGAAATAGAAAGCGAAATAAAAGGCAGGATTGTGAAAGTATTGGTGGATGATGCATCGCCGGTGGAGTATGACCAGCCATTGTTTTTAGTAGAACCTAATTAGCCAAAATGCTGATTAGCTAATATGCTAATTAGCTGATGGTTCCTATATTTTCAGATTTGTTTAATTCCTCTTGAGTCAAGTTATGCAAAAACAGTTGTTTGAAAATAATCCCATCCTCAGACTTAGTTTCGATTTTTCTTTACAGGTAATTGAATATTGTGAAAAACTGGAGGCAGAAAAAAAGTACGTTATTGCAAGACAGCTGTTGAAGTCTGGGACCTCCATCGGTGCAAATTCGATGGAGGCACAGAATGCCGAAAGCAAAGCTGATTTTATACATAAGATGAAAATAGCCGCAAAAGAGGCCGATGAAACACAATATTGGTTAATGCTATGCGATTGTGCCGGTACATACCCGGATTGTCAGATGTTGCTGAAGAAGCTGGATGAAATACAAAAAGTTGTGAACAAGATTTTGGGTACAGTAAAAAGAAGAATCCTTTAAACTATCTGATGGGTTATTTCATTTTTTAACTGGGTGGTGGGCTGTTTCATCAGCATATCAGCACATTATCCCATTATCAAATTAACTGCATGTTCAAGAAAATATTGATTGCTAACCGTGGAGAAATTGCATTAAGGGTTATCCGCACCTGCCGGGAGATGGGCATTAAAACCGTTGCCGTGTATTCCACGGCCGACCGTGACAGCCTCCATGTAAAGTTTGCTGATGAAGCCGTCTGCATCGGCCGCCCGCAAAGCGCCGACTCCTATCTCAACATACCGCACCTGATGGCTGCTGCGGAGATCACCAATGCCGACGCCATTCATCCGGGATATGGTTTCCTTGCCGAGAATGCCAGGTTCTCTCAAATATGTGCCGACCATGAAATAAAATTCATCGGTCCCACGCCGGAGATGATCAACTCCATGGGCGACAAGATAACTGCCAAGGAAACCATGATAAAAGCCGGGGTGCCCGTAGTGCCCGGTGGAGAAGGGTTGCTGCAGAATCTTGATCATGCACTCCGTATTGCACAGGAAATCGGTTACCCCATTATGATGAAAGCCACCGCCGGTGGCGGAGGAAAAGGAATGCGGCTGGTGTGGGAAGAAAGCGAACTCGAAAGAGCTTATCACTCCGCCAAGGCCGAAGCCGCCGCCGCGTTTAAGAACGACGGCCTCTACATGGAAAAATTTGTGGAAGAGCCACGCCATATCGAGATACAGATAGCCGGTGACCAGTATGGCAATGTGTGCCACCTCAGCGAAAGGGACTGCTCCATACAGCGCCGCCACCAGAAGTTAGTGGAAGAATCTCCTTCACCGTTCATGACAGACGAACTGCGCCACCGCATGGGCGAAGCGGCCAAGAAGGCCGCTGGCGCCATCAATTATGAAAGTGTGGGCACCATCGAGTTCCTCGTTGACAAGCACCGCAATTTCTATTTCATGGAAATGAACACCCGCATACAGGTGGAGCATTGCGTTACTGAGGAAGTGGTGAACTATGACCTCATCAAGGAGCAGATAAAGATTGCCACAGGCGATCGGATCAGCGGGCAGGACTATATTCCCCAGATGCATTCCATCGAATGCCGCATCAATGCCGAAGACCCCTACAATGATTTTCGTCCCTCACCCGGCCGCATTACCACCCTGCATCAGCCCGGTGGCCATGGGGTGCGGGTGGATAGTCATGTCTATGCCGGCTATGTCATTCCGCCTTACTACGATTCAATGATTGGCAAACTCATCACCACCGCCCAATCCCGTCAGGAGGCTATCCAGACCATGTACAGGGCGCTGAGTGAATATGTCATCGAAGGGGTGAAGACCACCATTCCCTTTCACCTGCAGCTGATGCAGGACGAAAGGTTCCGCAGCGGGGATTTCAATACAAAATTCCTCGATGGATTTACTTTGAAATAATTATTAAGTTTCTTGCTTGCCCTCCGAAGTCCCGAATGCTTTCGGTACGAAGGAGGGGAAGGATTTACACTGAAGTAAGTGAAAAACCTTTTACTGCTTTGAGAAAATCAACACAGCTTATTAACCGGCACATGCCGCAGCCGTTCCGGCTTCTTTGAACGGCGGAGGATGTAGGCCACAAAATGTGGAAGGCTAAATTATTTTCGGATAAAAAGTGATTAGAAAATTATTGCCGCTAACGTCAGTCTGTGAAAAAACTATTCACATTTGTGAATTAAAAATACTGAAATCTTCGCAACAGATAAAAGCTAATATTTGTCTGACTGGTTATGAAACTAATAAAAGGTACATCCCGCCAACAAAT
>JBQTHS010000017.1:0-2889 GCA_052389635.1 Bacteroidota bacterium
GGTTCGGCCCGTTTGATCTGGCCATTCTTGAATCTGGCCAGTATAATACTATGTGGCCATTGATACATATGATGCCGGAGGAAACAGTGCAGGCGGCGGTTGACCTGAGAACAAAAGCATTGATGCCGGTTCATTGGGGCAAGTTCCGGCTGGGCATGCATGCCTGGAATGAGCCGGTGAAACGGGTACTCGAAAAAGCCGGGGAACAATCCTTGCCGGTACATACACCAAAGATTGGCGAGCTACTTCATATTAATCGCCATATTCCATCATCACACTGGTGGAATCTTTAACACTGTAACAAGTGATGAAAAAAAACAGTCAAAAATTTTATTGGTTATCAATTTGTTGCAAGGGTCTGATTCAAATTACCTCCCTGATTTTTAGGTTAGCATTCTTCACAAACCTACCTTTGCCGTCCATTTAAAAACCTGCCCCGGGATAGCGGGGCCTTTAAAAAAAAGAATCAAAATGAGCAAACTACATTTTACTACCAAACATGCGAACGAGGCTACCGTTAAGCGCAACTGGTACGTTGTGGACGGTACTAATCAAACCGTTGGTCGTATGTGTGCAAAGATTGCTGCGATACTTCGTGGCAAAAACAAAGCATACTACACCCCCCATGTGGACACCGGCGACTACATTATTGTCATCAATGCTGAAAAAGTGGTATTGACCGGCGACAAACTGAACCAGAAATTGTACGACCATTATACCGGTTACCCCGGTGGTTTAAAAGAAGAAACTGCAGCCAACCTGCAGAAACGACGCCCGGAAATGCTGGTGGAAAGAGCGGTAAAAGGGATGCTTCCTAAAAACCGCCTTGGCCGCAAGATGTTTAAAAAACTGTTTGTATATGCCGGCGCCGAACATCCGCATACCGCACAGCAACCCAAAGAACTAAAATTCTAAAACAAAACTTCACCCTTCAGTAAGCTCAGGGTGACAAATACATAAAAAATGGAAAAGCAAAAAAACGGAGTCGGTCGTCGTAAGGAAGCGGTTACAAGAGTATTCGTTTCTAAAGGCGATGGCAAGATCACTGTAAACGACAAAGATTATAAAACCTACTTCCCGCTGGTGTACCTGCAAAACCAGGTGGAACGTCCGCTGAAGACAATTGATGCACTGAACAAGTTTGATGTAAAAATCAATGCAGCCGGTGGCGGGGTAAAAGGCCAGGCAGAAGCTGCTATGCTCGGTATTGCAAGGGTATTACTGGAGATCAATCCTGAATTCCGTCCTGCATTAAAAGCAGCCGGCCTGCTGAAAAGAGATCCGAGATCTGTTGAACGTAAGAAATTCGGTCATAAAAAAGCCAGGAGAAGCTACCAGTTCTCTAAACGTTAATCACCGCCAACAATTTTTAAAAACGATCATTCAAATACAATGGAAAATAATACATCCTTACAACAGCAGCTTCTGGAAGCAGGTGTTCATTTTGGTCACCTGAAAAAGAAGTGGAATCCCAAGATGCTGCCTTACATCTTTGCTGAAAAGAAAGGCATCCATATCATTGATCTGAACAAAACAATGGAATGCCTGCAGGAAACGGCGGCTGCACTGAAGCAGATTGCCCGCAGCGGTAAAAAGATCCTGTTTGTCGGAACCAAGAAGCAGGCTAAAGATATCGTAAACGAATGTGCAAAAAAGGTAAACATGCCCTTTGTTACCGAAAGATGGCTGGGGGGTATGCTCACCAACTTCAATACCGTTCGTAAGAGTGTGAAGAAAATGCAGAGCATTGAAAAAATGCTGGGCGATGGCTCTTTTGACAGTATCACCAAAAAAGAACGCCTTACCCTGAGCCGTGACAAAGACAAGATGGAGAAAGTGCTGGGTGGTATTTCCCAGTTGGGAAGGATTCCTGCAGCATTATTCATCGTTGATATCGGTCATGAGCATATTGCGCTGGCTGAAGCAAAGCGCCTGGGCATTGCCACATTCGGGGTAGTGGATACCAACTGCGATCCGAATAAAGTTGACTTTGCCATACCTGCCAATGATGATGCCACCAAATCAATAGCTATCCTCGTTAATTACATTACGGCTGCTATTGCAGAAGGCCTGGCCGAAAGACAAGCTGCTAAAGATGAAGAAGTGGAAGAAACAGTGAGTGATGATGCAGAAAAAAAAGCTGCACGCCTGGAAGCAGAAGCACAGGCTGAGGGAGGCCGTGGCGGAAGAGGTCGTGGCGCCGGCGGACAGAGACGCCGTACGCCTGCCGGTGGCAGCAGAGGGCCTGGTGGGGGAAGAAGATAGGTTATGAAGCTGGAAGTCAGAGTCTGATGTCAGAGATATTTCCTGCAAAAAGATTCAATCAAATTTTTATTAACCATGAAGAACGGAGTCGTATCAGACTTCCTACTTCAGATTTCAATTTCTAAACATGAGTACTGTAACAATAAGTGCACAGGACATAAACAAACTCCGCCAGGCTACCGGCGCCGGTATGATGGATTGCCGCAAGGCCCTGACGGAAACAAACGGTGATTTTGAAGCAGCTATTGACTGGCTGCGCAAGCAAGGCCAGAAAGTGGCGGCGAAAAGAGGCGACCGGGAAGCAAAGGAAGGCGTGGTGATCGCAAAGACAACATTTGACAATAAAACCGGCATTGTTGTTTGCGTAAGCTGTGAAACAGATTTTGTTTCCAAGAATGCCGACTTTGTTGCTTTTGGCCAGGCCATTGCCGATGCAGCCATTGCCAATAACGTAAAGTCTTTGGACGAACTGATGAACACCAAAGCCGGTACTGCCACAGTAGCGGAACTGGTCAATGATAAACTGGCGGCAATCGGCGAGAAGATCGGGGTCACCAAATTCGAAAGGATAGATGCAGAGTAGGTGGCTTCTTATATTCACGGTGCTTAACGGATAGGTGTACT